>CAILXE010000259.1 GCA_903838095.1 uncultured Chlorobiaceae bacterium | reverse complement strand
GCCTTAGCCGACTATTCAAAAGCAATAGATCTTAACCCAGCTTACGGTGAAGCTTACGCTCATAGAGGAAAAATAAAAGAAGCTATGGGTGATAAACAGGGGGCCACATTGGACTATAAATTTGCCGAGAAATTTCATAGTACTTTGCAGTAAACTATGACACCCTATTCATGAGAATCAGACGACAAAAAATACTCTTAAACATTTCAGAATTTTTAAGAGTATTTTTTTGTCTTGCACCAAACCCAGCTAAAATATTCAGTTATTCTTATAAAAAACCACCTCCCTCATTTTTTGGCAATCCCTATCAGAATCGGCGTTAATTTTTTTATCTTTGTGGCTTTAGCAGAACAAAACAGTTTGCAGTCATGAAGCGCTCTCCTCTGGTCATTTTACTACTGACAGTTTTACTTGATCTGATCGGATTCGGCATTGTGCTTCCTTTGCTGCCAACATACGCCAAGGCACTCGGCGCAAATCCCTTTATGATCGGACTGATTGCGGCGATTTTCTCGATCATGCAGTTTATATTTTCCCCGATATGGGGTAAATTGAGTGACAAGATTGGCCGTCGTCCCGTCATGCTGATCAGCATTTTTATTACCGCCATATCCTATCTGATGCTGGCACAGGCATCCACCATTCCACTGCTCATTTTCGCCCGAGGCCTTTCGGGTACCGGCTCGGCAAACATTGCTGCCGCACAAGCCTACATCACCGACGTTACCGACAGCAAAAGCCGATCTGGCGCAATGGGAATGATTGGAGCGGCATTCGGTATTGGATTTATCATTGGACCACTGGTTGGTGGAATGCTCAAACACAATTATGGCATTGAAATGGTGGGCTATGTCGCCGCAACACTGATTTTTATCGACTTTGTACTGGCTGTCTTTTTACTTCCCGAATCAAACAAGAGTGCCCAAAAAATTGCTACTTTTTTTCTGAAGAAGTCACAAAATAATAATGCGCCCCAGCAATCGATGCTCGCGTCTTTTACTCAGAAAACACGAGAGTATGGTGAAGGACTCAAGCTGGTATTCAGTTCGAGGCCTTTGGCATTGCTGATGATTGCCAACTTCATCTACACCGTAGCCATTGTGAATATGCAGCTCGCCTCTATTCTGCTCTGGAAAGAGTATTTTGGAGCTTCAGACCAGCAGATTGGCTACATTTTTGCTTATGTCGGCGTCTGGTCTGTGATCGTCCAGGGTGGACTCATCAGTAAACTCATTAAAAAATTTGGGGAACATCAACTCTTTTTATGGGGACATATTTTCACCTTTATCGGCGTCTTTTTTGTCCCGTTTGCTCCACCGAGTACGCTCTTTTCCTTTGGCCTCGTTATTCTCTTCTTTTTTGCCATCGGAACCAGCCTCGTGGCACCAATCAACCTCTCCATGATATCACTCTACAGCTATAAACAGCAGCAGGGGCAGATTATGGGGCTGTCTCAATCAGTGAACTCATTTGCCCGGATTATGGGGCCATTCAGCGGCAGCATCCTTTACGGCATGAATTTTCATGCTCCTTATATTGTGGCAGGTGCATTAACCATTGTGGGAGCAATCATTGCCACGAATCTCTTCAAATACAACATTGACGCACTTGACTCATCAAAAAGCTGAGTCACCCATTTTATCGATACAGGAGAGTAACGTATGAATATTGGAGTTATTGGCGTAGGCAAGCTGGGAGAGTTTCATACGAAGTTGCTCGCAGAAATAGCAAATGATCAGCCTGATGTTCATCTGGCGGGCATTTATGATCTCAACAGCCAACGAGCTGAAGAGATGGCCACAAAATACAGTACTCCCTGCTTCAGTTCACTTGAACAGCTTGCATCCACCTGTGATGCTGCCATTATTTCCACAACAACAAGCTCACATTTCGGGATTGCAAAAAAACTGCTTGCCGAAGGCCTTCATCTCTTTATTGAAAAGCCAATAACAACAACTGTTGAAGAGGCTGATGAATTGATCCGGCTTGAAACTGAAAACAAGGTTCAAATACAGGTCGGCCACATAGAACGCTTCAACCCTGCGTTGCGTGCCGTTGAAGCTAAAATCGGTCGTCCAATGTATATTCAGGCTGAGCGACTGACAGGATTCTCAAAACGGGTAACCGATGTCTCTGTTGTGCTCGACCTGATGATCCACGACATTGATCTGGTGCTCTCCCTGATCAATTCGGATATCAAACATATTGCTGCATCAGGAGTTAAGGTCTTTTCAAACGAGCTCGACATGGCGACTGCCCGAATCGATTTTGTCAACGGAGCAACGGCAAATGTTACGGCAAGCAGACTCAGCCGCAGCCGGATGCGAAAGCTTCGTTTTTTTTGCAGCAATCCAAAAAGCTACGCATCACTCGATTTAACAACCGGCAAATCGGAAGTCTTCAGGCTGGTCAAGCAAGATGAAGTAACATCAAAAAGCCGCCTGAAATCTTTTGCCGCACGCAAAATACTCGAACAGTTTGGTGAAATTCATGAAACCATGGAGGGTATGGCACTCGATTATATCCACCCGGAAGTACCAAAAATTAATGCACTGCGTGATGAACTTGAACATTTCATCAATGCTGTACGAAATAACACTCCAGTTGCCGTCAGCTCGTCTGATGGACGCCGTGCCATCATGGTTGCTGGTAAAATTGCAGACGAAATAGCAGCCAACCCGGCTTCGATTGAATGAGTGATAATTGCAATGGCCAACTCGTCATGACACCACACTCACTGACCGCCATACCAGAACTCCTGTACCGGATAGGTGATCTTGCCGACAAATGCGACATAGCCTGTTACCTCGTCGGTGGTTACGTTCGCGACATGCTCATGCAGAGGCCCTGCGCTGACATCGATATTATGGTGATTGGCGATCCCGTATCTTTTGCAAAAACAGTGCACGATGAACTGCACGGCAGAAATTTTGTTCTTTTTGAACGATTCCGCACTGCCCAGCTTGAGCTCACTGACACCATCCAAGGCAGTTTCAAAGTTGAACTTGTCGGCGCCCGCAAAGAGTCCTATAACACCGATTCAAGAAAACCGGTGACCCTTATTGGCACGCTTGACGACGATCTTTCACGACGGGATTTCACCATCAACGCACTGGCTCTCACGCTCAACGTGGAGGGACGAAACCAGATTATCGACCGTTTTCAGGGAGTTGAGGATATTGAGGCCAGAATCCTGAGAACACCGCTTGATCCGCAACAGACCTTTTCCGACGACCCGCTTCGGATGATGCGCACTGCACGATTTGCGGCACAACTCGATTTCAAGCCACTCCCTGAAGTGCTCGCTGCAATGGAAACAATGCGCGAACGACTGCGAATTGTTTCGATGGAGAGAGTGAGTCACGAGTTTCTGAAAATCATGCTCTCCCCGCGCCCTTCACTCGGACTGACGATTCTGTACGAAACAGGACTGCTGAAAGAGTTGATGCCTGAGGTGGCTGCCATGGCCGGCATTGAGCAGGTGGATGGCATGGGTCACAAGGATACTCTTTTCCACACCTTCCAGGTTATCGATAATGTTGCCGCACACTCCCGGAATCTCTGGCTCAGAGTTGCCGCGCTTCTGCACGATATTGCCAAACCGGTAACAAAACGGTTCACAAAAAGCACCGGCTGGACATTTCACGGCCATGACGCCGTCGGCATAAAATTTGTCTCAAAAATTTTCAGATACATGCGGTGGCCGCACGATCCGCTCGACTATGTCCAGAAAATGGTACGTCTTCACCACCGTCCCATTCCACTGTCGAAAGATGAGATCAGCGATTCTGCCATACGGCGTCTCATGTTCGATGCAGGAGAGGATCTGCAGGATCTCATGACCCTCTGCAAGGCAGACGTAACCAGCAAAAATCCGAAAAAGGTCATTCGAATCATGAGCAACTTCAACCTTGTCGAGGCCAAAATTGCTGAGGTTGGAGAAAAGGATCAGCTTGCAAAATGGCGCCCCCCGGTAAGTGGCGAAGATATTATGCAACTCCTCGGACTACCTGAAGGAAAAACGGTAGGCATCATTAAAAAAAGGATGGAAAATGCCGTGATCGACGGCCTCATCCCTTATGATCGGGATGCTGCTCTCAACTTCATCCGGGAAATATATCAGGAGATGACAAATTCAGACAAGCCTTGAGCAACTCCCCGACAGGAGCTGTGGTTTTTCACGATTCAGGTCGTTATATTGAACAAACTTTTGACAAAACACTAAACAGATCCCGCAAGTGATACCACGTTATTCTCCGAAAGATATTTCTGCAATCTGGACAGAAGAGGCCAAATTCCAGCGCTGGCTCCAGCTTGAAATTGCCGCTGTTGAAGCACGAATGGAAGCAGGGGTTGTGCCTGCCGAGGCACTTGCGGTCATTAAAGAAAAGGCAACGTTCAATGTTGCTGAAATTCTTGAGATTGAAAAGGAGACGAAGCACGATGTCATAGCCTTTTTGACCAACGTCGCCAACAATGTTGGACCTGAATCGCGCTATATTCATGAAGGACTCACGTCGTCGGACGTTGGCGATACATCGCTTGCCATGCAGATGCGCGATGCCGGCAAAATTCTTGTCGCCGATATTGAGCGTCTTATCGAAGTGCTTGCAAAACGGGCGGTAGAGTTCAAGTACACCCTTGAAATGGGCAGAACCCATGGCATTCACGCTGAACCTACTACTTTTGGTCTGAAATTGCTGCTCTGGCATCAGGAGATGCTGCGCAATCTTGATCGAATGAAAAGAGCCGTTGCCACGATCTCCGTCGGCAAGATTTCTGGCGCTGTCGGCACCTACCAGCACCTCTCGCCTGATATTGAAGCGGCTGTCTGCCAGAAACTTGGCCTGTCCCCATCATCCATTTCGACCCAGATTCTCCAGCGCGACCGTCACGCAGAATATGCCACAACGCTTGCCATCATCGCCTCATCAATCGAAAAGTTCTCGGTTGAACTGCGCCACCTGCAACGCACTGAAGTTCGTGAAGCTGAAGAGTTTTTCAGCAAGGGGCAGAAAGGAAGCTCGGCCATGCCGCACAAACGCAACCCGATTACCTTTGAGCGCCTTACCGGCCTTGCCCGCGTCGTCCGCTCTAACTCCCTGGCTGCCATGGAAAACGTGGCACTCTGGCATGAACGCGATATCTCCCACTCCTCGGTCGAACGCATTATCATGCCCGACTCTACAACAGCCCTCTGCTACATGCTGCGAACCTTCAGTGAGGCCCTTGATACCTTGCTGGTATACCCGGAAAGAATGGAGGAGAACTTCAATTCATCGTATGGTTTGACCACATCACAAACCGTCCTTCTTGCACTAACGGCAAAAGGATTGACCCGTGAAGTTGCCTACAAACTGGTTCAGAGAAACGCCATGGAGAGCTGGTCAACCAAAGTTCACCTGCGTGACCTGCTGCTGAAAGATGAAGAGTTGCTGAACTATCTCAATGCCGACGATATCGCGAGACTTTTCAGCACAGAAACAATTCTTGGGAAGTTAAAAAACAGTGTTGATATTATCTTCAAACGCAACGGGTTATGAGTGACGAAACAAACAACCATCCTCTCAGAAAGACAGGAATCATTCTTTTTCTGTTTGGCAGGTATTTTTTTGCATCGTTTTTTATCTACGGTTTCTGGCACAAGCTGGTGAAGGGATGGATGTGGAGCGACCTCATGCAACGCTATTTCATCCAAAGGCTTGGTGAACTTCCCACTAATTCATTTCAGGCGAAGTATCTGGAATATTTTGCCATACCTCATGCGTTGACCATTGCCTGGATTGTGACCATTGGTGAGCTTATCATAGCTATCTCTCTTCTGTTTGGAATTACCGTCAGAGCAAATGCTGCATTTGCTCTCTTCCTGCTGCTCAATTTTGCGGCTGGCGGCTATTACAACCTCACTTTGCCTCCTTTGATTCTTTTTGCCATCCTGATGATCATAGTTCCGTCAGGCCAGTGGCTCGGTTTTGACAAACAACTCCACCGCAAGTACCCGGATTCAATCTGGTTCAGATAACATAATGACTAAAGCTCAACATCGACTTATCTACAACAATCTTATCTTTTCCGCTATTCTTGCCTTTTCACTGACAACTCTTTGCCTTGCTCATCCGGTCAGTAAAGCTGAAAAAAAACATCCCAACACACTGATAAATCTTGCCGACCTGGAGTTAAGGAAAATGAACTACTCAAAGGCAGATTCTCTCTACACACTGATCCTTAACAAACATCCTGATAATCCAGAGCTTTACTGGAAACTGGCACGGTTGCAGATAAGCCTTGGCGAATCCATCCCTTATGAAAAAAACGATATCCGACAGCAACATTATCTCAAAGCAGAGGAGTATGCCCGAACCTGCATAAGCCTTGACAGCACCAATGGAAAAGGGCACACATGGCTTGCCGCGTCACTCGGCATAATAGCCGATAATAGCGGCACCAAAGAGAAGCTGAAGCGTGCCGCAAAAATAAAACAGGAACTCGATATTGCCCTGCGATTAAATCCGAACGATGAAACCGCCCTCTCCATGCTGGGTTCATATTATCGTGAAGCTGCCGGTATTGGATGGTTTAAAAGAATGATCGGCAACACCTTCGTCGGCGATGTTCCTGTGGGAAATTATGAGCTTGCCGAAAAAGCATTCCGGAAAGCAATCAGTATTGATCCTCAAATTATCAGGAACTACCACGAACTGGCGCTGATCTGTATCAAGAACGATAATTTGCCGGAAGCCATCAGTCTGATAAAAACAGCCCTCAACCAACCCGTCCTTATAGAAAGTGACAAAAAACGTCTTGAAGAGATGCGAAAACTCCTGAAAAAATACTCCGAAGAGGAATAGCCTGGCTACAACTGATTATTGCGGACAATATCCATGAGAGCCCTGACACCAAGATGATAACTGTTTGCACCAAAACCGCTTATGATGCCTGTACAAACCGCAGAAATCACTGATTTGTGACGAAACTCCTCACGGGCATAAATGTTTGAAAGGTGAACCTCCACCACAGGAAGAGTTATGGCGCTGATAGCATCACGCAGCGCAACAGAGTAGTGAGTAAGCGCGCCGGCGTTCAACACAACGCCAGTGTACCCACCTTTATCTTCGATATGAAAAAGTTTTTCCAGCAAGAGACCCTCATCCTCTGACTGAAAAAACTCAAACACAACAGCGGGAAAACTCTCCGCCAGTTCACGATTGATATCGTCAAGGGTACGGTAGCCGTATACCTCTGGTTCGCGTTTTCCGAGCCGGGAGAGGTTCGGCCCATTAAGAACAAGTATTGACATCACGCCCATCATTTCATTGATTATTGCCAGAAATTCAATATGTCGCCCCTACAGTGCTATCAAAAGTCTTTCAACAGTTTACATAAACAGATTCATTTAGGCCACCACACCATTAAAGGATATACTGGCTGAGATCGCGGTCGGCGACCACATGATTCAGCTTTTCCTTAACCATGGTTTCATCAATCTCCACGCGGTCATCAGAAAAGTTTTCAGGAATATTGAACATCAGCTCCTCAAGAAGATTGGTCATGATGGTGTGCAGTCTTCTTGCTCCGATATTTTCAACACTTTCATTGACTTTTGCCGCAATTCTTGCAATTTCCCGGATAGCTCCCTCGCTGAAGGTCAAGTCAACCCCTTCTGTCGCCAGAAGTGCTGAATATTGCTTGATCAAGGCATTATCCGGCTGCGTCAGAATCAGGTAAAAATCCTCTTCCGTAAGGCTTTTCAGTTCAACCCTGATAGGAAAACGACCCTGAAGCTCAGGAATAAGATCCGAAGGCTTCGCAACATGAAACGCCCCTGAAGCAATAAACAGCACATGGTCAGTCTTTACCATGCCATGCTTGGTCGCAACATTTGAGCCTTCAACAATAGGAAGAAGATCACGCTGCACGCCCTCACGGCTGACATCAGGCCCCTTGCCGCCAGCACCGGTAGAGGGTGATGCAATTTTATCAATTTCATCGATAAAGACAATTCCTGACTGTTCGACCTTGTTGATGGCCTCCTTGACAACACTGTCCATATCAATAAGCTTCTGAACCTCTTCCTGCTCAAGCAACTTGCGGGCTTCAGCAATTGAGACTCTTCTCTTCTTGCGTTTACGGGGCAGTCCGCTCATCAGATCCTGCATGATTCCCCCAATCTCCTCCATCTGTCCGAGAGGACCGAACACCTGCATCATGCCGCCAGGTGAATCACCGGACGTATCCATTTCAATCTGACGATCTTCAAGCTTGCCATTACGAAGACGCTCAAGCATCTTCTTGCGACTACGGCGATTTACTTCAACCGACTTGTCGTGTCCATCATTGGCCTGAGTCTCACGCCCTTCCTCTTCGCCATTTTCTTCATCAGCAGTCTCATGCGACGGGGTGACGGGAGGGAGAAGAATGTCAAGCAGACGATCTTCAACAAGCAGCGCGGCCTTTTCACGAACCTCCTCTGAACGCTCGCTTCGCACCATCGCTACCGACTGATCAACAAGGTCGCGGATCATCGACTCGACATCGCGCCCGACATAGCCAACCTCCGTAAATTTTGAGGCCTCAACCTTGACAAACGGAGCTCTTGCCAGTTTTGCCAGCCTTCGGGCAATTTCAGTTTTGCCAACACCAGTAGGCCCAATCATGATAATGTTGTTGGGCATGATCTCGTCGCGAAGATCATCACTCACATTCTGACGACGGAGCCTGTTGCGCAAGGCGATGGCAACCGATTTTTTTGCATCCTTCTGGCCAATAATATATTTATCAAGCTGCGAAACAATCTGGTTCGGAGTCAGATTACTCTCTGCGATAGAACTTTGTCTCCCAACATCCACTCCACTCTTGGTACTCATATCCATGCAATAAATTGTAGATTTCAAAAAAACACACTGTGCCTGCAACCCGCTGATCCTGAATGCAATGGCATCAAACCTCTTCAACAATAATATGGTCGTTGGTGTAGATACAGATATCGGAGGCTATCTTCAAACTTTCAAACACGATCTCCTTTGCGGAAAGAGAGGTGTGTTTCATGAGTGAACGTGCGGCCGCAAGCGCATACATGCTTCCGCTTCCTATAGCAACAATTCCATCCTCTGGTTCAATGACATCACCGGTTCCCGATATAATCAGCGCCTTGTCGTTGCTCACTATGGCAAGCATCGCTTCAAGACGACGGAGATATTTATCCGTTCTCCAGTCACGCGCAAGCTCCACCGCCGCACGATCAAGCTTTCCATTATATGCCTCAAGCTTCTCTTCAAAGCGATCAAGCAGGGTCACTGCATCAGCAGTGGCTCCGGCAAAACCGGCAACAAGTTTGCCATGAAACAATCTTCTTATTTTCCGGGTTGAATGCTTGATGACCGTATTTCCAAGGGTCATCTGGCCATCGCTTCCAAGCGCAGCCTTGCCGTCGCGGATAACACCGATAACCGTCGTTGAACGAATCTCTGGCCTCTCTGTATTCTTCATCAATTAAAATATTTTTTTTCTTAATCTTGCCACTGGAATTTGCATTTGTTCACGGTATTTTGCAACCGTTCTGCGTGCAATATGTATTCCTCTTTTTACCAGCATTTCAGCCAGGCTGTCATCACTCAACGGATGAGCAGCATCTTCATCCCTCACCATATCCGCAATATACTGACGGATAATCTTGCTCGAAAGGTCATCGCCCTCCTCTCTGGAGAGGCCAACGCTGAAAAAGTATTTCAGTTCAAACAGACCAAAACGGGTCTGAACATATTTGCCATTGACCGCCCTGCTGATGGTTGAGATATCAAGGCCGGTCTCTGCAGCGATGGTTTTCATTCCAAGCGGCATAACGTGCTCCGGGCCAGATACAAAAAAAACGTACTGGTGCTTCATCAAGGCTTCAATGACTTTCAACAGTGTCTGGCGCCTCGTTGCAATAGCATTGGTAAACTCGTTGGCCCGCTGAATATTCCGGCGTATAAACTGTTTTTCCTCTTTTGGAGCTTTTCTGTTTTTGAGCAATTCCTGATATCGGTCAGTAACCTTGACAGAAAGAGAGCTTCGGTCGTTCAGCGCAGCAGTCAACTCACCATTTTCGTAAGTGACCACAAAGTCGGGAGTGATGTAATGACCACCCGTGTCCTGAAAAACACCAGGGTGAGGATCAAGAGCAATAATGGCCGAAACCGCCGATTCAACCCTCTCCTTCGCCACCCCCAGCTTTTTAATCAGCAGCTCAAACCGCCGGTGAAGAAAATCATCAAAATGATCATGGAGAATGCGAGTTGCAAGCTCAACGGTTCTGGCATCATAACGACTGGAGGCAACCTGCAACTGCACCAGAAGACGTTCCTGCAAATTACAAGCCGCAACACCCGGCGGATCAAGAAAGAGAATTTTTCGGCGAATCGCCTCCAGCTCCCCTTCCTTGACATCAAGTTCCTGAAAATGCAGACTGTCAATAATCACCTCATTTCTTTCGGTGAAATATCCGTCACCATCAAGATTACCAAGAATCTCAATGGCAATCTTCACCTCCCGCTCTTTGACATCTTCATGCAAAGCCAGTTGCTTGAGAAGTGTGTCATGAAAGCTGTCGTGCTGTACCGCCTGGAAAAACCTCTCTTTTGAAGGGCTTTCATGAGTATAATTGAGGCGACCTTCTGAAGTTTCACCTGAAGGAAAAACCTCTGAATGCTCCTTGAGAGAACTTTTGCTGAACCGTTCAACCGAATCAAACATATCGTCACCGGCCAGGCGGTCACTCTCACCCGCACCTTCACCGGAACTCTCTCTCTGCTCTTCTACAAGTTCCAGGAGCGGATTCTCCTGCAGCTCCTCATAAATCCGCTGTTCAAGATTCTGCATCGGGAGCTGGAGAAGCTGGCTGCTGAGTATCTGCTGTGCAGAGAACTGTAATTGCTGCTTCTGTTGAAGCCTGATTTCAGCCATTATTGAAAGGAAGAAGCATCGACATAGGACTTCAGATCTGCCACCCACTCACGGCCATACCGCAACTCAAGGGCAGAAGAGAGATAATCAATAAGTTTTACCTTGCACTCCCGGCCCGCCTTTCTGGCAGCGCGACACATAGGATGCTGTTCATAAACAAGATAATCCAAACCAAACTTTTTTCTTACCCTGATTGGAAACAATCGGCATGATATTGGTTTGTCAAACTGAAGAATACCCTCACGAAAAGCAATTTCAATGGCACAGAAGGTGATTCCATCTCGAATGCAGGTAAAAACACACTCCTCCTTTTCAACTGTTCTTGTGTACTGAACGCCCTGATACACCTCAACTGGACCATGCTGCCGGAGATAGCGCAACCCTTTTTCGGGAAGCATCCTGAGCAGCTCCTCAGGCAACTCCCGAAGCTGCTCAGCCTCGGCTGGAGACAACGGAGCGCCAAGCTCCCCTTCAACGCAGCACGCTCCCCTGCATTCAATGAGATCACAGGAAAAAAAGGCCTTTACAACATCCTTCTCCACCAGAACACTACCTATGGAAACAAGTGACATATTGACAGTATCAACATTCGGAAAAAGAAATCACGTCACACCAACACCTGTTATTAACCTCTAATCTTTTGAAATTTGCTGCTTCAATGATTTTTTCATAGCTATATTACAGCCTTGATATTCATCCCCAACCCGGAAACATTACAAGACAAAGCCACACCACCATGCTTATTATTGATGGAAAAAAGGTCTCGCTTGACCTGAAAAATGAGCTCAAAGCGAGCGTTGACAACTACAGAGCCCAAACAGGAAAAGTCCCCGGACTGACCGTCATCATTGTCGGTCAGGATCCCGCATCGCAGGTTTATGTACGCAGTAAAGCCAAAACATGCAAAGAGATCGGCATGATTTCCTCGGTTATCGAAATGCCCGCCGACACTACCGAGGAGCATCTGCTCAATACTATCAAGGATTTGAACAACGATCCTGCTGTCCACGGGATTCTGGTGCAGCAGCCTCTGCCAAAACAGATTGATGAATTTGCAGTTACACTGGCTATTGACCCGTCAAAAGATGTGGACGGATTTCATCCTGAAAACCTTGGACGACTTGTCATGGGACATCTCGACAAATGTTTTGTCAGTTGCACCCCTTACGGTATCCTTGAGCTGCTTGGCCGCTACAACATTGAGACCAAAGGCAAGCACTGCGTTGTGGTCGGGCGCAGCAACATTGTCGGCAAGCCGATGGCCAACCTGATGCTCCAGAAGCTTGAAGCCACCAACTGCACCGTCACCATCTGCCACTCAGCCACAAAAAACATTCCATTCTACACCCAGCAGGCAGATATTCTCATTGCCGCCATTGGCAAAGCAGGCTTTATCACTGCTGATATGGTGAAACCGGGCGCTGTTGTCATTGACGTCGGCATCAACCGCATTGAGGATGCTTCAACAAAGAACGGCTACCGTCTTGTCGGGGATGTCGATTATGATGGCGTTTCGGCCGTTGCTTCGGCTATGACTCCGGTTCCCGGTGGCGTCGGCCCCATGACCATCGCCATGCTCCTGAAAAATACACTCCAGTCGTTCCAGCGTACGAACGGGCTGTAAGACATCATGGCCAAAAGTATCACGAAATATATCTGTTCAAACTGCGGTGCTGTCTCTCTGAAATATCAGGGGAGATGTTTTGAATGCCAGAGCTGGGGAACCCTTCAGGAGACCCACGTTGAGCCCGAATCAAAAAAACGACGCGAAAGCTCACCGGGCGGAGTTGCCGTCGTGCAGAATCTTCATGACGTCGTTCCTTCAGAGTTTCAGCGTATCCTGACCGGAATGGGCGAACTCGACCGGGTGCTCGGCGGCGGGCTGATGCAGGCTTCTGCCGTGCTGGTTGGTGGTGAACCGGGTATCGGCAAATCAACGCTCATGCTGCACCTCGCCCCTCGCCTTGCTCCGGCAAAAGTGCTCTACATCTCGGGTGAAGAGTCGCCAAACCAGATCAGGGAACGGGCCCGACGGCTCTCCATCAAGGCAGACAATCTCTGGCTTGTGCCCGAAGTGAACCTCGAACGCATCCTGGCGCTCATTGAGCGGGAGAAACCGGCGCTGGTCATTATCGACTCCATCCAGACAGTCCACTCTGAGGAGTACCAGAGTTCTGCTGGCACCATCACACAGATAAGGGAGTGTGCTGCCTCGCTTATCCGTGCCGCGAAGCAGCAGAACTTCATTTTGATGATTATCGGTCATATCACCAAGGAGGGTGCGCTTGCGGGCCCGAAGGCGCTTGAGCACATGGTAGACACCGTTTTGCAGTTTGAGGGTGAGGGCTACCAGCGCTACAGGATCATCCGGTCAGTCAAAAATCGCTTCGGTTCCACCAACGAAATCGGGGTTTTCCGCATGGATGAGACCGGCCTCGAAGAGGTGAGCAACCCCTCGGAATTCTTTATCTCCGGCAGAAGAACCGATGTGCCCGGCAACTCAATTCTTGCTGCCATTGAAGGGACCAGAGCGCTTCTGGTGGAGGTCCAGGCGCTGGTCTCCAAAACCAACTACTCCATGCCGCAGCGCATCAGCACCGGCTTCGACCTTAAGCGGATGTCGATTATTCTTGCGGTGCTCGAAAACAGGCTGCACATTGAAACCTGGGGTCAGGATGTTTTTGTGAAAATCGCCGGCGGGCTCAGGTTGGCAGAGCCGGCGGCAGACCTTGCCATAGCGGCAGCCATTGCCTCAGGGCTCATGAATCGCCCGGTTGATCCGGCAACCGTCTGCTGCGGAGAAATTGGCCTTGCTGGCGAACTCAGGGCCATCAGCGACAGCGAACGGCGCATCAGAGAGGCTGCACATCTTGGCTTCAAACGCATCGTGCTGCCCGAAGCCAATACACGCGAACTGAAGCCGTCACTGAAAAAACTTCCGATCAGCATCGCCGGCTGCTCAACATTGCGAGACGCCCTTGAGGAACTGAATATCTGACGAACGGGTTACACAGCATGAGATTTCAATGG
>CAILXE010000258.1 GCA_903838095.1 uncultured Chlorobiaceae bacterium | reverse complement strand
CAGCGCATTGAACTTGTCGACAGGAAATCTGCGCGTCTGATCGCTTTTCTGGTAACGTAACCAGACCTGCTTTTTAATGGCGTCAATGCTTTCAACGACAGCAGGTCCCTCAGGGGTAGAAACCCTGCTCCCGACAGCAGGAATCATGGCCTGAACGGAAGTTTGTGGACGACACCCTTTCTCATGTTTCGAATACCCAAGACAACATTTCGGGCGGTTACATATCCCGGTAATATTGAATGCGTGGCTCTCATTGCCGGCCGCTTCGGAATATTGTGATTTTTCAGCGAACGGATTGGCATGGATTTTCTGCAACCAGCTCGAACAACACAAGAGACAACCGCAGGGGCCGAAAGCATTTGCTCTTCTTGCCTCTTCACGGGTCGTAATCTGCACCATCTGAATTCTTGCCTTGAACTCACCGGCAAGATCACGGACAAGCAGCCTGAAATCAACCCGATGTGACGAAGTATAATAGACCGAAAGTTTCTGCTGGTCCATTCGCAATTCAACATCAACAAGCTTCAGATCAAGTTCATGCTTTTTAATCTTGTTCAGACAGATTTCACGAATATCAGACTGGCGTTTCTTCAGTTCAATAATTGCCTGACTGTCATTGTCGTCAGCAATCCGTAAAACGGCACTCCATTCCTGACCATTTTTATCCAGCCCTTTAAGCTGAAGCTTTTTCCGGGCAATCTGTCCTGTCGAATAGACAACACCAAAATCGTACCCGCCATCCGATTCAATAATAACCTGTTGACCTATACTGAAAGGAACTCCGGTATTGTTGACAAAAAACTCCCGACGGCAACCCTGCAGCTCGACTTCACAGATTGTATCATCGGAACCTCCATCAGGCACAACCCCGTAAATCGACTCCATCTCACTGTGCAACAGTTGTGAAAGCCGCAGTCTTACCCGTGCATTATCACCCAGAAGACAACTACATATAACATTACTCATGAAGTAGGGGACGTTGTTGATTTTGTGTATTTACCGTCCCTGACACAGAGGGACGCTGTTGACTTTTTTCGAATATGTGCTGCTTTTGAGAAAAAGAATACGACGCCAATTTTTCACGTCATGTTCTCATCACTCTGTAATCTTCTGACTTCTGTTCAGATGCACGAAGCGCCTGAACGCCTCGCTCTTTCTGTTAACGGATGGGCTTCCCTGAACAAGAGTCACCGCGTCATCCAGTTTTCTGTTCCGAATCTTTTCACTGAGTTCATCAAGATGACTCTCCGTCATCCTCTGCATATATGCCGTCAGCTTGTCAGCACCTGCATATTCAGACCGGGAAACGACAACCGGCTGCCTGAAAGACAAAAAAAGTTCCGGTTTTTGCTCGTCAAGATATTCAATCCGACTGACAATTGAAACAACGTAAACCCTTTGGATCTTTTCAAGAACCCGCGAAACGATCGATGCTGTGCCTTTAAAAAAGACGAGCGGCCGCTTGTCAACATGTTCTATCTTTCCCTGGGGGAAAATCCAGAGCGCATTTTGCCGTTCGTTGTCATCAGTCAGCAAGTCGGCGGCATAACGAATCGTGACAGGCCAACTTCTCGGGCGTGAACGGTCAAGAGAGAACGCTCCGATACGCGTAAAAAAGCGGTGCTTCTGCAACTGTTGAAACTCAATAATAATATGGAGCCTTTGGTCAAATAACTCCTCGGTACAGAGTTGAGACCAGAAGCCGTCCCACCAATAGGCATGATTAGCATAAAAAATAACCGGCGTACGGAGATCCATCTCTCGCACACCGGCCTCCATAAAGACACGTACCGAGTTAAAATACCGTCTGAACTGGCGACGTGAATACCAGCCAAACCACAACGTATAAAGGCGGCTGCGGCGAACTTTCAGCATCGGCACCCTATTTGAAAGCTCTCCTGATACGGTTGACCGCTTCCTCAAGCGCGGCAATTGAGGCCGCATAAGAGAGACGAAGGTTTTCAGGCGCACCGAATGCATCACCCGGAACTGTGGCAACATGATGCACCTTCAGAAGATATTCCGCAACATCAGCAGAGTCTTTCATGACCACACCGTTAAAAGTTTGACCAAGCACACCACTGATATCAGGAAAAATATAGAACGCGCCCTGCGGCAACGCGGTTTTAAAGCCGGGAATACTGTTGAGAGCCTGATACATATAATCGCGCCTCTTTTCAAAGTCAGCACGACGCTCTTCAACAATCCCCTGATCACCATTCAGCGCAGCAACCGCAGCTTTCTGGGCTATGGCATTGGGATTGGAGGTGGTCTGTGACTGTATCT
>CAILXE010000257.1 GCA_903838095.1 uncultured Chlorobiaceae bacterium | reverse complement strand
GCTGCTGGCTGGTTCGAGTCTCTATGATGCCGCGAATATCAGTCTGGTTCATCACCTCTATGCAGCGCTACGTGCGCATGCTTTGTATCATCTTGATCAGCATTACGTGGTGCAGGATGGTGAAGTCATCATCGTTGACGAATTTACCGGCCGCCTGATGACCGGTCGTCGCTGGAGCGACGGACTGCACCAGGCCATTGAAGCAAAGGAAAATGTCAAGATAGAGGGTGAGACGCAGACAATGGCCACCATCACTATCCAGAACTTCTTCCGGCTTTATAAAAAGCTTGCCGGCATGACCGGTACCGCAGAGACTGAAGCATCAGAATTTTATGAGATATACAAGCTTGATGTTGTCGTCATTCCCACCAATGCCAGCATTATCAGGGAAGACCGGGAAGATCAGGTGTATAAAACCCGACGGGAAAAGTACAATGCCATTATCCAGAAAATTGAGGAGTTGCAGAAAAAAGGACAACCAGTACTTGTTGGAACCACA
Organism: uncultured Chlorobiaceae bacterium; assembly: GCA_903838095.1. Classification (GTDB taxonomy): domain Bacteria; phylum Bacteroidota; class Chlorobiia; order Chlorobiales; family Chlorobiaceae; genus Chlorobium. The sequence continues at coordinate 5,719 of CAILXE010000257.1, read as the reverse complement.
AGTGTTGAAGTCTCGGAAACTCTTTCAAGAATGCTTCGTGGTAAAAAAATTATCCACAATGTGCTGAACGCCAAGCAGAACGATCGCGAAGCAGACATTGTTGCTGAAGCAGGTCAGAGTGGAGCTGTAACCATTGCCACCAACATGGCCGGACGTGGAACAGATATCAAGCTTGGCCCTGGTGTCCGTGAACTTGGAGGGCTTTTTATTCTCGGTTCAGAACGTCATGAATCCCGTCGTATCGACCGCCAGCTTCGCGGACGTGCCGGAAGACAGGGTGATCCCGGTGAATCGGTCTTTTTTGTTTCGCTTGAAGATGAATTGATGCGCCTTTTTGGCTCTGATCGTGTTATTTCGGTGATGGATCGTCTTGGCCATGAGGAGGGGGATGTCATTGAACATTCGATGATCACCAAATCAATAGAACGTGCTCAGAAAAAAGTTGAGGAACAGAACTTTGCCATCCGTAAACGTCTGCTTGAATACGACGATGTGCTGAACCAGCAGCGGGAGGTTATCTATTCACGCCGCAAAAACGGTCTCATCAAGGAACGACTCACCAGTGATATTCTTGACCTCCTGAAAGATTACAGTGATACCGTCATCAAGAAATATCACAAGGATTTTGATGTGAACGGTATTGAAGAGCAGTTGATGCGTGAACTCTCGATTGAGTTCAAACCTGACAGAGAGACCTTTGAGCGCGAAGGAGTTGATGCCACGGCTGAAAAACTTTACGATACCGCACTTGCCTTCTATCGCAGAAAAGAGGATGCCGTGCCCGAAGAGATCATGGGTCAGATAGAAAAATATGCTGTTTTGACTGTAATCGATCTTCGCTGGAGGGAGCATCTCCGTGAAATCGACTCACTTCGTGAAGGAATCAATCTCCGTGCTTATGGCCAGAAAGACCCGCTGCTTGAGTACAAGCAGGAGGCATTCCGTCTCTTTATTGAGCTGCTTCGCGATATAGAGCTTGAGACGCTATCGCTTGCTTTTAAACTTTTCCCGGTAGATCCTGATGAGGCAAGGGAAATGGAGGAGCGTCAGAGAAAAGCTGCTGTCAAGCAGGAAAAGCTTGTCGCACAGCACTCCCCTGCAAACAGTGTTTACACCATTGTCGAAGAGAATGATGGTGATGAAAATAAAGAAGTCCCGCAACAGCCGGTTATCGCTGATAAAAGACCAGGACGTAATGATCTGTGCCCCTGCGGAAGCGGAAAAAAATATAAAAATTGTCACGGCCAACAGCCCTGATTCATCGAACCATTGAGTGGTAACGCTATGAAACATACTGAAGTGGAAGTCAACGTTGCCCTTGCGGCAGAACATGGCCTGAGTGCTGAAGAGTACGGCAAGATATGCGCCATTCTCGGAAGAACCCCATCATTTACAGAACTCGGTGTCTTCTCGGTCATGTGGTCGGAACATTGCAGTTATAAAAATTCGATAGCCGTGCTCAAAACCCTCCCAAGGGAAGGGGCTGCCCTGCTTACTTCAGCAGGAGAAGAGAACGCTGGCCTTGTAGATATTGGTGATAATCTTGCCGTTGCTTTCAAGATCGAATCACACAACCACCCGTCAGCCGTTGAGCCATACCAGGGTGCAGCGACAGGAGTTGGAGGTATTCACCGCGATATTTTTACTATGGGCGCCCGTCCGGTTGCATCGCTCAACTCGCTTCGTTTCGGTTCGCCAAAAGACCCGCATGTTCGCTACCTCGTTGACGGCGTGGTGCGTGGTATAGGTGATTACGGAAACTCCTTCGGAGTCCCGACTGTCGGTGGTGAAATCTACTTTGAAGAGGGTTACACCGGGAACCCGCTGGTCAATGCCATGTCCGTCGGCATTGTTGAACACCACAAAACCGTCAGTGCCACTGCGCTCGGAAAAGGCAATCCTGTGCTGATTGTCGGCTCATCCACTGGAAGGGACGGCATTCATGGCGCAACCTTCGCATCAGAAGATTTGAGCGAAGCCTCCGAAGACAAACGTCCCAGCGTCCAGGTTGGTGACCCCTTTGCAGAAAAATTGCTGCTCGAAGCAACCCTTGAAGCCATTGCCACTGGCTATGTAGTTGGCTTGCAGGATATGGGCGCTGCCGGCATCACCAGCTCAACTTCAGAAATGAGCGCCAGAGGAATTGAAAAAACTGGATCGGGAGGCATTGAGATTGATCTTGATCTTGTGCCGATCCGTGAGGCAGGGATGAGCGCTTATGAGATCATGCTCTCTGAATCGCAGGAACGGATGCTTATTGTCGCAAAAAAAGGATTTGAAGGCAAAATTATTGAGGTGTATGAAAAATGGGATGTTCAGGCAGTAACCATAGGGCGCGTCACAGACGATAATCACCTAAGAGTCTTTCACAACGGAACTGTTGTAGCTGAAATCCCGGCAGAATCTCTTGTGCTTGGAGGAGGCGCGCCGGTCTATATTCGTGAAGCAGTCGAAAAGAAACCAGTAACTCCATTGGCAGAGCTTGCTGACGACAACACCCTTGACTTTAACGCTCTCTGCCTTGAACTTCTTTCACGTCCTAATATTGCAAGCAAACAGTGGGTTTACCGTCAATATGATTCGATGGTGCAGACCAATACCCTGACTCCGACAGGACACACCGATGCTGCTGTGATCCGCATCAAAGGCACCAGGAAAGGACTTGCCATGAAAACTGACTGTAACGCACGTTACGTCTATCTCAACCCGCTTGCTGGCGGTAAAATTGCGGTAGCTGAATGTGCCAGAAATATTGCCTGCTCAGGTGCCAAACCACTGGCAATCACCAACTGTCTGAATTTTGGCAATCCTCTGAAACCTGAGGTTTATTTCCAGTTCAAGGAGTCTGTCAGAGGAATGGGCGAAGCATGCAGAGCCTTCAATACCCCGGTCACTGGAGGCAATGTCAGCTTTTACAATGAAACTTTCATCGGAGGCCTCCGAACTGCCATCTATCCAACACCAACGATTGGGATGATTGGTCTTCTTGATGATATTGACAATCTTGTTGGATCAACGTTTACTGATGCAGGTGATCTCATAGTTCTGGCAGGTAATCCTGCATTGACTCTGGATGGATCAGAGTATCTGGTGATGCAGTACGACACCCCAGGTCAGGACTCTCCTTCTATTGATCTTGAACATGAAGCCAATCTTCAGAAGTTCCTTGTGGAGATGGCGGAAAATAAACTTCTGCACTCTGCTCACGATATTTCCGATGGCGGTTTATTTGTGGCGCTGGCAGAAAAATCGATAATGAATGCCGAGGCCCCGCTTGGATTCATTGTCGACATGAAAGATAATGAATCCGGCTCTATTCGAATTCAGCAACAGCTCTTTTCAGAAGCTCAGGGAAGAGTTGTTCTGAGCCTCTCACCCGACAACATCCAGGAAGTTGTTGATATTGCAGTTCGGCACAACATACCCGTCAAGGTTATTGGAAGCGTTGTTGAGCGAGCTGCTTCTTTCTCTATCAATGGCAAAGAGATCCTTGACTTTACCATTGATGAACTGGCGGATGCGTATTACAACTCACTTGAGCAGTCGCTACACCTTGATGAACTTTAAACCTGCTCAATAAAGGTTATAAGGAGAGAATCATGCTGCCAGTTGTGACTGTAACAGAGATGCAGAAAGCCGACAAAGCAGCTATTGAGCGGCTTCATATTGGTGAAAGTCGTCTCATGGAGCTTGCCGGTCGTGAATGTCTGCGAATTATCATGGAAGCCCTGCAAACAGATTCGCTGTGCAGTAGCAACTTTCTTGTCATCTGCGGTAAGGGGAACAATGGAGGAGACGGTTTTGTTCTTGCACGCCACCTGTTGAATAATGGCGCATCGGTTGATCTTGTGCTGCTCTACCCGGAAAGCTTCTTGCAAGGTATTAATCGGGAAGGATTTGCAATTCTTCAGGCTTATGAAAAACATCTGGATACACTGCGAATCTTTACTACCCTGGATGAGGCGCTCGCTTTTATAGAAAAGACAAATTACAACATTGTTGTAGATGCTATTACCGGTACTGGACTGAGACTGAGTGAACCCGAAATGGCGCTTGCCTCGCCTCTTGCTGATGGCATTGATCTTCTCAATACCCTCCACTCAGAGACTGAGGCAATAACTCTTGCGATTGATATTCCATCCGGGCTTGATGCTACCACCGGCTTTTCCGCAAATCCCGTCATAGAGGCTGACCTCACTGTGACGATGGCCTTTCTGAAAAGAGGATTTTACCTGAATGACGGGCCAGACTGTTGCGGAGAGGTTCATATCGCAGAGATCTCAATTCCACGTTTTTTGGTTGAACCCTGCTCATGCCTGTTGATTGACCAGGAGTTTGCCGCTGAACATTTCACCCTGAGAGACAGGGATAGCGCAAAACATACCAACGGAAAAGTATTAATTATTGCCGGATCTCAAACTGAGGAATCTTCAATGCTTGGAGCGGCTATAATGGCGGCAAAAGCTGCGCTGAAAACCGGAGCTGGCTACGTTTGTGTCTCCCTTCCAATTTCCCTTGCAAGCGCTATGCACCTTGCTGTTCCTGAAGCTGTGGTCGTCGGAAGAGAAAAAAACACCCTTGTCGAAAAGATAAGGTGGGCTGATGTTATTCTTGTTGGATGCGGCATAGGTCGTGACCAGTCGGCCATTGAGCTGGTCAGAGAACTTTTGGAATGCTCCAGCCTCAGCGAAAAAAAGCTGATTCTTGATGCTGATGCCCTTTATGCACTCTCATCTCTTGGCATTGCAGCTTTATCAGAATACAAAAATGTTTTGATTACTCCCCACTATGGAGAGTTCAGTCGTCTCAGTAATATTCCGATTGATACTATTGCTGCAGAGCCAATTCAGGCTGCCCAACAATTTGCCCAGGAACACAGCATAACAGTTCTGTTGAAAGGAAACCCTACGGTTATAGTCACAAAAGAAGCGCCTGTACTCCTCAACACGAGCGGGACAGAGGCTCTTGCGACAGCAGGATCAGGCGATGTCCTCTCCGGCATCATTAGTGCCTTGGCTGCAAAAGGTGACGGCCTCTTCAATGCCGCAGCTTCTGCCGCATGGTTTCACGGCAGGGCTGGCGACCTTGCCAGTGATGTTGCAAGCCTGGTATCGTCCGGAATGGTTGTTGAAGCTCTCCCTTTGGCAATTGAGGAAATTTTTGCCCGTGAAGAATAGGAGACTATGATGAAAGCTGCCCTAATGGTATATATTAGCGCAGAAATTTTTTGATATTCCTCGCCGCTTGACGGATTCGCTCTTCATTTTCTATCATTGCAATACGCACACTGTTGTCACCATAGGCGCCAAACCCAACACCAGGGCTAACAGCAACCTTGGCCTCGCTCAATAATTTTTTGCTGAACTCAAGACTTCCAAGGTGACGGAACTGTTCCGGAATTTTTGCCCAGACAAACATACTGGCACGGGGAGAAATAACCGGCCATCCAGCATTTGAAAAGCTTTTGACCAAAACGTCACGCCGTTTACGATACACTTCACAAATTTCATCAACACAACTCTGATCTTCTGTCAACGCGATTGTTGAAGCCACCTGTATCGGGGTAAATGTTCCGTAATCAAGCCAGCTCTTTATTTTTTCAAGAGCGCCTATCAGTTTCGCATTACCAACCATAAACCCGACACGCCAGCCTGCCATATTGTAGGTTTTTGAGAGGGTATAACTCTCTACGGCAACATCCTTGGCTCCAGGTACCTGC
>CAILXE010000256.1 GCA_903838095.1 uncultured Chlorobiaceae bacterium | reverse complement strand
CTCCAGTATGTCACCGAAAAAAACTCTTCAGAAATTACGGATATTTCAATGCAGGATATGCTTGATTACATGATGCATGTTCTTTCTCAAAAGGAAGAAAAAAATGACCCGACTTGATGTTGTTGTCACAGGATACGGTATCGTTTCTCCGTTAGGAGTTTCAATTTCCGAATTTGAAGAACGCATGTTTGCTGGTGATTCAGGTATTATTGATCTGCGGGGCTCTTTTGTCAGCAAAAATTTTCCTGTGCCATTCGGAGGGGTTGTTGATGAATCAAGAATTCCATCCATTGAGGAGCTTGGCTGCCATCTCCGTACTTATACAAAAGCTTTAAGATATACCCTGTTTGCTTTACAGCAGCTACTGCAGGATTTACCTTCTGATATTCAGATTGACGGTATCATTCAGGGAACACCTGCCGGTATTTTCTTTGATCTCGTAAGGGATTCTCTTCAGGCCTATGATCCTGATACATTTATCTGGGATGAACTGCGGGCTGAGTGGATCATTGAAGTTATTGCTGATTTACTCAAACAAAGAGGTCATGGCGAGATTGTGCCTGAAAATCTTATCACAGTCAATTCAGCATGTGCCGCCGGCAGTCAATCCATAGGTATGGCGGTAAGGCTTCTGCAGACTAACCGCATGAGACGATGTCTTGTCAGCTCTGCTGATTGCGGAGCGTGGGAAAGCCAGCTCATGAATTTTCATCTGTTGCATACTTTAACCACTGAAGATGTTCCTGCACATACCGCCAGCAGGCCTTTTTCTAAAAGCCGTGCCGGTTTTGTAAAAAGTGAAGCTGCAACAGTACTCCTGCTTGAAACCAGAGAAGCTGCGGAGGAACGTGGCGCCAAAGTGTTTTGTGAAATTTGCGGATATGCATTCACTTCCGATGCATACAGGCTTACAGATGGAAGAGAGGATAATCTCGGTATTGTAAAGGCAATGGAGGATGCCATCGCTGATGCTGGTATCGAAAAAAGACAAATCGGTTACATCAATGCACATGGAACATCGACTGTGCTTAATGATCGACTTGAAACCCAGGCGATCAAAAAGGTTTTCGGTAAATCTGCTTACGATATACCGGTCAGTTCACTGAAATCACAAATGGGCCATCCGACAGTGGCGGCTGGTGCTGCTGAGGCTATAGCATGCATACTTATGCTGCAACGAAATAAAATTGCTCCGACGATCAATCTTACCGAACCGGATCCGGAATGTGATCTCGATTATGTTGCTGAAGGAAGCAGAGATGTCAGTATTGAATACATACTCAGTAACAGCTTTGGGTTTGGCGGTCAAAATGCATGTCTTGTGCTAAAAAAAAATGAACGTTAATGGAAAAACGTCTTGCCTTGATAACCGGGGGAACTTCCGGTATAGGGTTCGGTACTGCCAGGGCTTTAGCCAAAACCTGTGATCTTGCTCTTGCTTACGCAGCAGATCATGAAAAAGCAGGTAAATCTTTGGACGAGTTAAAGGAGTGCGGCAACAAAGTCAGACTATTTCCACGGCATCTCGGTGGCTATGCTGATGCTAAAAAACTTTATGATGATGTGGTTTTGACGTTTGGAAAAGCTCCAGAAGTACTTGTTAATTCTGCGGGGGGAATAAAGGATGGCTTTTTTTTACAAACTGAATTTGCGAGTCAGGAAAAGCTGGTACAAGAACATCTGCTTGTAACCATGGCCATGTGCCAGCTTGTGCTGAAATCAATGTACGGCAAGCGCTTCGGACGAATCATCAACCTCAGCTCAATCAGCGGGATTTATGCAAAAAGGGGCCAGGCTGCTTATTCCGCAGCGAAAGCAGGTATCATCGGATTTACAAGAACACTTGCTCTTGAGGTTGCCCACAGGGGAATAACCGTCAACGCGGTCGCCCCAGGGCTCATCAGAACACCTCTGTCTTCAGGAGTCGTTCAGTACCTGGAAAACGCATCAGGAAAAGAGATCAGCCGGCACATCCCTGCCGGATTTATAGGCGAACCAGAAGATGTCGCCTCCCTTATTGCTTTTTTATGTTCGGATGAAGCACGGTACATAACAGGAGCAGTCATTACCGTTGATGGAGGAAGATCATTGGGAGATACTGGAATATGAAGCATCTGGCTGGAAAAACAGCAATAGTGACAGGCGGCACACGTGGGATCGGTAAAGCCATATCGATGGCTCTGGCTGGGAGCGGCGCAAAAGTATATGCATTATATGCAAGAAGCCGCAAAAGTGCGGAATTGCTTGAAAAAGAAGCGGCTGAAAAGGGTCTAAAAATCACGACAATCAGAGGCGACCTCTCTCACGAAGCAAGCTTCACAGAGGTACTGCAGCAACTTCATGAAACATGTGAACATCTTGATGTTCTTGTGCACTCGGCTGCCAGTGGTGTTCACCGCAAAGCAATGGAACTTTCCGATAAACAACTGAAATGGACATTTGAAATCAACTTTTTTGCTGTACATCGTTTAACCAGGGAGCTTATAGGAAAAATGAGACGGGGAAGTCGTATCATCGGCATTACTTCTCCAGGAGGCACCCGTGTTATTCCTGACTATGCGGCAGTTGGGTCAACAAAAGGTGCAATG
>CAILXE010000255.1 GCA_903838095.1 uncultured Chlorobiaceae bacterium | reverse complement strand
CTGCATTACTTCGGGCATCGACTCGTAGGCAAAAACAACCTTTACCTTCGACTTGTCGACCTGTTCCTGCAGCCAGTCGGCCTGGCCCTTGAACTGAATCAGTGTCGTGAAAATACAGTCGGCATGGTGAATAGCTTCAGCGGCTTCAGGGTTCTGATGTTCGAGATCTTGATCGGTCCATTGGGTTAATTCGGCATGATCGGCTATTTTGGAGGTCACCTCGCGCCATACCCGCTGATTGCATTGTTCCATCCCGACAATAGCGGCAATTCTGATTTTATCGTGCATAGAAATACAAAAGATGTGCGTTTGTTTGTGGTTTTAACAGGATTGCAAAATGTAATAAAATCCCGCGATGTAAACTAACGATACTAACGATTTAAAAAAGAGCCAGCCCCTTATGGTTCAGGGGCTGGCTGAGGTTATGATGTTTTGTTGTTGATGAATTTGCTTCAGAAGGTGAAGTCCACTCCAGCAACATAGCTGCGTCCTTGAGCACGGAACCACTCTGCTTCTTCATACTGAACGTTGCCGATGTTGCGGCAGAGCAGGCTCAGGGAGGTTGTCTCACCAGCCTGGTACTTCAGGCCTGTGTTGAGCACGATAAAGTCACCGGGGTAGTTTGTTCCGGCGGGATTCGGGTAAGAACTTACTGCCTTGTACTTGCTGACATAGCGACCGTTAAGGTTGATTGCAAGTTTGTTAACCGGTTTCCAAGTCGCGCTTGCTGACGCTGTATGTTCCGGCCTGTAAGCCAGCCATGTAGGATCAGGATTTTGTGCTCCGGCAAGTGCTGAAGATGCGTCATTGGTTTTGTTCTGGGCGTTCATGTAGCTGTAGCCGACATTGAAATTCCAGTCGTTATTAGGCCTGATGTTCAAGTTTGTCTCAATACCCCAGATGCGGGCTTTGGCGATGTTTTGATAGAGGAATACGATCGGCCAGCCAGTGGGGTTAATGTTTCTTGACTCAATCAGGTTCTCATAATTGTTCAGGTAGGCAGACACATCAACGGAAACCTTGTCGCCAAACTGTTTGAAGATTCCGGCTTCGTAGGCTGTCATTGTTTCCTTATCGAGTGCAGGGTTTGGGTTCCCGAAGAAAAGGCCAGCATCTCTTACAAACCGCTCGGCAAGTGTCGGAGCGCGGAAACTCTTGCCCCATGATGCACGGAAGGACATGTCGTCGACAGGCTTGTAGTTAATTGCGATGCGAGGGCTGATTGCGTTAACTGATGGATTTTTTATGGGAGTTGTCGTTGTGGCGGTTCCTGCGACCAGTGCGTCATCATACACCACTTGCGTGGCGTCAATACCGCTCCAGTCATAGCGAGCCGAAAGCAGTGTGGTCAACTTATCTGTTAACTTCCACTCATCCTGCAAAAACAGGGCTGCATTTTTTTCCTTAATTCCACCATAAGGATTAGCGCCGCCGGGAACTGCTGTTGGTGTGACTGTTGCTGAGTACTGCGTCGATTTGACATTTGTTACGTTCGCATCAGCGCCAAAAAGAATCCTGTGGCAGTCGTTAAGCCTCCAGTCAAACTTTATCCCTCCACCCAATCTGTCGGATTTGGTGTCATTGAATTCGCCTGGTAGACGGTCATAAGGGAAGCCGGTGAGCGAAGAGTTAAAATCATTGATTGTTTGAGTAACGAAAGCCGCCTGGTATGCCAAATATACACCACCAAATGCTGCTTGTAAACCGGGAGAAGCTGCCCATATAGCCTGCGGGACTCCACGGCCAACCAGCATGGCTGCAGTTGCAGCCGCAGTTGCCTGGATATTTGGATTGCCGAGCACCATGGCGCTTGTAAGGAATTGCTGCCGATTATTTGTTGGGTTATAGTCAATCCGGCTTGCATTGTGGGTGTAATAAAGCCTTGTATCCAAGCTCAGCTTGTCGCTCAGCAGGTTGACATAATTAAGGCCAACCAGAGCGTTATTGCGCTTGATGGTATCGTCAGTATAGACCGAATTTACCGCATCGTATGCAAGTTCAGGATGAGCATTATAGATTGCACCAGTTTGCGTGAGATTAACAATTTCATAAGGCCAAGTGCTTGCATAGCCACCGCTGGTCTCATTATAGAAAGTACTGAGTTGCAGGTATTGCTTTGCGTCGATGTCGTAGCGTGCTTTCAGTTTAACATCGTTCATCTCCATCTGGGTGTTCTGGCGGTAGCCGTCATCTGTGCTATGAGAATAGAGTAAACTGTAGTTCAATTTTCCACTTTTATTGCCAAGACCGACATAGGTATTCCAAAGCCATGGAGTGTAATCTTTCCTGTATGTGCTTTGATCGCCGGATGGTGTTGCATCATAAAAACCGACGCTTACACCTGCTTTCACTTCCATTTTTTCCGGAAGGTGTCCGAAGACATTTACGACACCTCCCATAGCCCCTGACCCGTAGAGGGTAGCTGCAGCGCCTTTCAGAATCTCGACTTTGTCGGCAGCATTCATGTTGATGTTGGTCCAAACAATTTCGCCGCTTTCGGGTGTGTTAATAGGGAATCCGTCATAATGACCCTGGACGCGTGTGCCGATGCCGCCTCCCTGGAAAGTGTTAGAGCCACGGATCTGTACGGTCGAGGTGCTATTTCCTGCAGAGCGGTTGACTGTTACTCCCGGAACTTCCTGGATGACTTGATCAAGTGTTGGACTAGGTTCCTGCTTGATCTTCTCCTGCGAGACCACGTTTACGGTCACAGGAACATCAAGGCGGTCCTGTTTATAAAGAGATGCGCCGACCACGACCTCGGAGGCCATGATAGTGGTTTGGCCGAGTTGCAGGTTCACCACAGCGGTCTGGCCGGAAGTGACGGACACAACCTGGCTTGCCGGGGCGTAGCCTACGATGGATACAGAGACTTTCTGCGATTTTGCCGGGACGTTCTGAAGGGTAAAGTTGCCATTCATG
>CAILXE010000254.1 GCA_903838095.1 uncultured Chlorobiaceae bacterium | reverse complement strand
GTAGATTATTTGGGGTCACTCCTTGTTGATGGAATGCTTATGGAAAACGTTCCGGTTTCCCCTTTATTTGAAGGAGGCGCTGAATTGGTTATCTGTGTTGACCTTCTCGCCCGACATATTTATAAAAAACCTGAAAATATTATTGCGCTTCTGCTGAATGCCTTTTTTACGACTATTTCCAATACAACGGCAATGCAGACTGATTGTGTGGATTTATCTATTTTACCAGATCTTTCGGCATTTAATCTGGTAGATGTCGGCCAGATACCTGATATTATTGACGCAGGATACTCTACAGCTTTTCCTGTGCTGAAAGGATGGCTTAAAGAAAACGGGCAGCCAGGTGGTTTGGTCGTATAACAGCAATTTATTACTTTTATGACAGACCTTGGGAAGTGGCGAGCAAGGTCGTTTTGGTATATGGATCAGCTTCTGAAAAATGGTACGCCGGGTTGTTTGACCTTTTCTCATTAACCGTTTAGCTATGGAGGTTGCGATGCCTATACGCAAATTAAGGGAGTTTCTTGACAGTCATGCTGTCAGGTATTTTGTAGTCAGTCACTCTCCCGCCTACACGGCTCAGGAGATAGCTGCCGCCGCTCATGTTCCGGGAAAAGAGCTGGCCAAAACAGTAATCGTTACCCTTGACGGCAAAATGGCCATGGTCGTATTGCCTGCCTCCCGTCAGCTTGATTTTGAGCTGTTGGGTGAGCTGACGTCCGCGCGTGAGGTGGAACTGGCAAGTGAGAAAGAGTTTGCTGATTTGTTTCCTGAGTGCGAAATTGGCGCCATGCCGCCCTTTGGCAATCTTTACGGGATGGAGGTTTATGTATCAGAGGAACTTGAAGATGATGATGAAATAGCGTTCAATGCCGGTGCGCATACAGAATTGCTTCGACTTTCCTATGAGAATTACAAGAAGCTCGTTCATCCGGTCGTTGCCAAGCTCTCTCTTGCCGGAAAGTGAATGATGCATAGAGATTTTTCGGAGGAAATGTTACCTTTGCTTTCATGAATACTCTTCGTACAGGGAAATTTGTAGATGAGCTTGGTACTATGGAAACTGAATTCTTATGAAGATTGCTTTATACGCAGGGACTTATGTCAAGGATAAGGACGGGGCGGTAAAATCAATCTACCAACTGGTTGCTTCATTCAGGAAAAAAGGTCACGAGGTGGCAGTCTGGTCTCCTGATGTTTCTGCCAGGGATAACCATAACGGATTATCGGTTCATACGCTGCCTTCTGTGCCGATACCGCTGTACCCTGATTATAAGTTAGGGTTCTTTACTGGCGAAACACGTCGGCAGCTTGAGGCTTTTGCGCCGGATATTGTTCATATTTCGACTCCTGATATCATCGGTCGGAAGTTTCTCCTGTATGCAAGGGGGAAAAACATTCCGGTAGCCTCTGCTTTTCATACGGATTTTCCATCCTATCTTTCTTACTACCACCTCGGCTTTGCCCTGAAGCCAGCCTGGAAATATCTGACCTGGTTTTATAATAATTGTAACGTTGTGCTTGCGCCGAATGAAAGTGTTCGAGTGAAGCTGTCAGGTTATAATATTCGAAACATTGATATCTGGTCGAGAGGAATTGACAAGGAGCTGTTTGACCCGTCGCGTCGTTCCGATGCGATTCGGTCTTCGTGGAATGCAGGGGAGAGGACAGTTGTGGTCTATGCCGGACGTTTTGTGCTTTACAAGGACATCGAGGTTGTTATGAGGGTGTATGACCGGTTTATGCAGGGCCCTTATGCTGATAAAGTAAGATTTGTCATGATCGGTTCAGGTCCGGAAGAAGAGGAGATGAGGCGAAGAATGCCGGAAGCTGTTTTTACCGGATATCTTACAGGAGTCGAACTGCCTGTTGCTTATGCCTGTGGCGATATTTTTTTGTTTCCTTCTACAACTGAGGCATTTTGCAATGTTGCGCTTGAGGCGCTTGCGTCGGGCTTGCCTGCCATAGTTTCTGATGCCGGCGGCTGTCGGGAAATTGTGAACAGGTCGGCTGGTGGACTTGTTGCCTCTGAAGGAAATGTGGGTGATTTTTACAGCAAATGTCTTGAATTGATTGGTGATTCTCCCCGATACAGGGAGCTGAGGGCTCGAGGACTTGCTTTTGCGGAGGCGCAGTCATGGAGCGCCGTTAATGGAGCGCTGATAGATCGGTACCAGAAAATGGTTAACTTGGCCCAAGGCCACGTTGAGATGCGTGAGCTGTTGGCGGTTTCGGCTCATAAGACTGATTGAAAGAGTTATGAAAGCAGCGTTTGTTGGGTTGGGGAAAATGGGCTCGAATATGGCGCAGCATCTTCTCGAATGTGGTCATGAGCTTGTGGTTTTTGATCTTTTTGAAGAGGCAGCTCTCGCTTTTGCCGAAAAAGGGGCGGTTGTTGCCCGCTCACTGAATGAGCTTGCCGGTTTGCTGTCAACACCCCGTCTGATATGGCTGATGGTGCCGGCCGGTGCTCCTGTGGACAGTACGATTGATCAGCTTTCTTCGCTGCTTGAGCCGGGGGACATTCTTGTGGATGGGGGTAATTCTCATTATACCGATTCCAAACGCAGAGCAGCTCGTCTTAAAGAGCAAGGGGTAAGCTTTCTTGATGCAGGCACAAGCGGAGGTCTTGACGGAGCGCGGCATGGCGCATGCATTATGGTTGGTGGTGACAGAATGGCTTATGATGCAATTGAGCCATTGCTGAATGATCTCTGTGTTAAAAACGGGTATGGCTATATGGGTCAGTCAGGATCAGGCCACTTTGCCAAAATGGTTCATAATGGTATTGAGTATGGAATGATGCAGGCGATGGGCGAAGGGTTCAACCTGCTTGATGCAAGTGGTTATGATTTTGATCTTCAGGAGGTTTCTCGTGTCTGGGCGAATGGGTCAGTGATACGGAGCTGGCTGATGGATCTGATGGTTCAGGCACTGCAGAAAGATCCAAAGCTCGATTACCTCAAGGGAGCAATTGCTGATTCAGGAGAGGGCCGATGGATGGTTGAGGCAGCGCTCGACTATGAAGTTTCAATTCCTGTGATTTCCGCATCTCTTTTCAATCGTTACCGTTCACGTTCCGACGAGAATTTATCTGACAGGGTTGTTGCGGCACTGCGTCATGAGTTCGGAGGGCACGCCTTTCTTGAAAAACCATAATAAGCCTCCATCATGCAGGTAAAACCCGATAATTGCACCATTATCATTTTTGGTGCCAACAGCGATCTTGCTGCCCGTAAACTTTTTCCTTCGCTTTATGAGCTGGCCCTGTGGGGGAATCTTCCTGATGATTATCGGATCATCGGTGTTGGACGCGCTGATCTTTCGCATGAAGAGTTTCGCTCAGTGGTTCGGGAAAAGATGGCCAGGTTATTTCCCGAAACCAGGCAAGATGAATCTTCGTTCAGCTTGTTTTCTGGCAGGCTTTTTTATGTGAGGGTAGATCTTTCCGGGTCTGATGGCTATCATGCTCTTCATCAGGAGCTGATGGAGGGTTCGAAAGAGTCGGGCGTTTGCAAGAATCTTCTCTTTTATCTCTCGACTCCTCCCAGTCTTGCCCCGGTCATTGTCAGGGGTTTGGCAGGGGCCGGACTTGGAGAAAAGGATGCTCTCTGCGGAGGGTGGCGTAAAATTATTATTGAAAAGCCTTATGGAAGAAACGTGCAGTCAGCTCGCGAACTCAATCTCGTGATCGGAGAGGTTTTCAGTGAAAAAAGTGTTTTCAGGATTGATCATTATCTTGGAAAAGAGACCGTTCAGAACATCATGGTTTTTCGTTTTTCCAACGGAATTTTTGAGCCGTTATGGAATCGAGATCATATAGCCAATGTAACCATCACTATTGCGGAAGATTTTGGTATCCGTGACCGTGCGGCGTTTTATGAAGAGGCGGGTCTGCTTCGCGATATCATGCAGAACCATGCTCTTCAGCTTCTTGCCGCTGTTGCCATGGAGCCACCGGTTGATTTTTCAGCAGATGCGGTGCGTGATGAGAAAGCCAAAGTTCTTCGTTCAATCCGTACGTTTACTTGTGAAAATGTGGCGCATTCAGTTGTGCTGGGACAGTATGAAGGCTATCGGTCTGAAAAAAATGTTGCCCCGGAATCACGGGTTGAGACCTTTGGTGCAATAAAGTTTTTTGTCGACAACTGGCGCTGGATGGATGTTCCCTTTTTTGTAAAGGCGGGAAAAAATCTGGCAGAAACCGTCACGGAAATCGTTATTACCTTTAAATGCCCTCCCAAAAACTATTTTGGTCCTGCCGAAAGTTGCAGCTATACTGCAAACCAGGTTATCATGCGCATCCAGCCGGAAGAAACCATTGCCATAAAGTTCGGAGCCAAACGTCCGGGTGAAGCGGTTATTACCGATCCCGTCTATATGAGATTTGATTACAAAACCTCGTTTACTGAGGCGGGTTTGACTCCTTACCACCGTTTGCTGCTTGATGCCATGGTTGGCGAACAGATGAATTTTATTCGTCAGGACAGTGTCGAATACTCATGGGCGATTGTTGATGCTATTCGGGAAGCTGTTGGAGATCAGATTCCTGATTTGTATCCGGTTCATTCATCCGGGCCTGAATCGGTGGAGAGAATTTACTCGTTGTGAACCAGAAGAGGTTTCCATTTTTTGGTTTCACATAACTTGCCGGTACGCTTTTTTCCTGTTCGAAAAATATTTTTTCAGCCAGTCTCTTCTTCTCATTTCCCGGAGTAAAAAAAAGTACGTTGGCGGCATTGTTGATGACCGGCAGGGTGATTGTCAACCTTTTTCCGGGTGGTTTTGCTTTTGGGGCATTAACCGCAATCACCCATCGTCTCTTTTCCTGAAGAGCTTCAGCATTATCCGCAAAGAGTGATGCGGTATGGCCATCTGTGCCGAGTCCAAGCACAACAAGGTCAAAGATCGGGAACCCTTCACGTAAAGGGATCGCTTCTGCATGAAAAAAAAGACGGATTGCGGTTTCATACTCTCTGGCGGCAAGTTCCGTGTCAGAATTTTCTCCATCCATTCTGATCAGATGATCTTCAGGAATGCCGGATTTTGGCAGCAGCGTCTCGGTAATCATCCGATAATTGCTGTCAGAATGGCTGATTGGAACGCACCGTTCATCACCTGTAAAAAGCCGGGTATTTCGGGGAAGCTGGAGCAGAATATGGTTGTTTTTCGGGATTTTTTCAGGCACAGGCAGGCCATAACGCTCAAGTAACTCAGTCGTAACTCCTTCTGCAAGATGAGTATAGAGAAGTCTTGGAGAATTTCCTCCGGCCAGCACAAGTGAAAACCGCTTGTGTGCGGCAAGGGCTCGATAGGCTTCAGCAATAATGAGAGCCGCCGCATGCAAGGTTATTTCGGCGTCAGTATCGGAGAAAAAAAACTTGGTGGCGGGAGTGTTCATCAGTGATTTTTTGTGATTGATTGTACCGAATTAACCCATAGAAGAGCTTGAAAGGTTCCCTTTTTATGATACGGTTTGTCTTCTCTTTGCCCGTTGTGTAACTTGTACTGCTGTGAGATAATCTTCCTGTTACCAGAGAACAAAAAATGGCAGCTTTTGATTTTGGTGAAAAAGTTGATCCGACACTGTTTGAAAGACAGTTGCATGAAACCTGCACCATCAATGTGCAGGACTATATTCGGCAGGGCTGGGAAATGTTCAGGGCCAATATTGGCGAATTTGTGGGGTTTACCCTTATTATTTTTGCGGTATTGGTGGCAAGCTCCCTTTTTGATGGTGGCAGCTCTCTTCTGTTTTCATCAATTGCGGCATCTCTCTATGCCGGTTATGGTATAGTCGCTTTCCGGCTTGCAAGCGGACAGCCATTTCAGTTCAATGATTTTTTCAGAGGATTCAATTACTTTCTTCCTCTTTTTCTTGCCTCTCTGGCAAGCACTCTTCTGGTCAGTATTGGACTTGTACTGCTGCTTGTTCCAGGCATCTACCTTGCTGTTGCGTATATGTTTACGACTTTTCTTGTCATCGATTACCGCATGGAGTTCTGGCAGGCGATGGAGACAAGCCGTGCCATTATTACCCGGCATTGGTTCTCTTTTTTTGGCTTTGCCCTCGTTCTTTTCGTGCTTAACTTTTTTGGAGCACTTGCTCTTGGAGTCGGGTTAATGGTCACTATTCCTGTGACCTCTTGTGCGGCTGCAATTGCCTACAAAGAGATTGTTGGGCTTTACTCTTCAGAATGGTAAGTGCTTATAAGTTTTAGAGTCAGAAAACATTTGACCGGAGATTTTTTATGAAAATGAGGCGGATTATTATTGGTTTCTGTTGTTGTACAGGATTATTTATTTCTTCTTTTGTCGCTCATGCTGAAGAGAGCCAGGTCGTGGTATCGGCCACGGGCAAAGTTGCCGTCAAGCCTGATATGGCAGAGTTTGGTGTCGTGATAAAATCGGATGCTAAAACGGCGGACAAGGCCGCCGCAGATACTGCCGAAAGATACCGTATGGTGCAGAATGCGCTGAGAAAGGCTGGTATTCCGCTTGAAGACGCTCCGACCGCTGGATATACGGTTGCTCCGCGTTGGGAATGGGAGCAGTCTCTTGGCAAGAATATTCTGAAAGGTTACAGTGCCCGTCACACGATAATGGTTAAGGTGCGTACTCTTGGATCAACGGGACGGGCTGTTGATGCGGCAGTTCAGGCAGGAGCGACTGAGGTGCAGAATGTCAGTTTTTCATCGAGTAATTATGAAGCGCTTCGTCAACAGGCCCTTGTGGCAGCAGTCAGCAATGCCCGGAAAGATGCTTCCATTATGGCCCAGGCTGCCGGAGGGGCTCTTGGTCAGTTGATTGAGGTCACGGTCAGTCAACCGATGTATGGTGACCGGCCTTTTATGGAACCAATGGCATTGCGGGCCTCTCCTGCTCAAGCTCCAACTGAAATTGCGCCGTCTGAGCAGGATATTGTTGTTACTGTTAATTCGCGCTGGCGTTTTATCGGTTCGCCAGTTGTCAAGTAATCTGGAGGAAGCTTTTCTTTCTGTTTTCAGCAGCAGTCGTTGAGCCGGAACATCGTTGATTTGACCATGCCGAAAAAAAACTTATCTTTTTCGGCCTCATTTTAACCTTTATGAGCAAGGGGCATCGTTATGCTGAGAGGACGGCAAGATCAGTACTGCACCGGGTTTAACATGAGAACAATGACAGGTCGCGTATGATTCGGTTGATGATAATACTCTTGATGATGTTTTTGATGGTGTTTCCAATACAGGGTTATTTGTTCCGTTTTGCTATACATCCTTTTTTTAAAAGCATTTCAGTATTTACCCATTTTCCCTCTTTCAAGCCTGATTTTGTTTGCTTGCAGGCTGTTTCTGAGCATGTTTCCTAACGCACAACGTCTGTATGATCGGTATTCTTCTTCTCTGGTTTGCTTTCTCTCCTCTTCAGCTTATTCCAGTAAAACCAGCGCCTTCTCGTCCTGAGCTGAAACAACCAGAAAAGAGACGTGTGGTTGATGCGCAAAAGATGGTTGCCCGCAATGGAACAGCAGAAAAGATCCGCGACCATTTTGACCGGTTGCTTCAGCAAACAAGTTCTGAAGGCAATACGGAAAGGGCGCGATTTAACGCCCGTTTTGCGCGCTTCTATAAAGCAAGAGGATTCAAGCCTTTATGGACAAAGCGAGTGATGGTTGAGCAATTGATTAAAGCCGTTGAAGAGGCTGCCGATGACGGGCTCGATCCGTCCGATTATCATCTTGCGAAAATCAGGAAGCTGTTCAGTACACCACCCGAGACTCCTCAGCAGGAGGCATGTTATGATCTTCTTCTGAGTGATGCTTTTCTTACTCTGGCGGGGCATCTGCGTTACGGCAAGGTTGATCCGGAGCGCATTGATCCAAACTGGAATATCAACGATGTTCGAAGCAACAGCGCTCTTGACAAGATACTTCAGCATGCCATTGTCTCCGAACAAATCGATATTGTTTTGAAAAAACTGCGTCCGCAACACCCCGGATATGTTCAACTCAAAAAGGGTCTTGCTAAATATCGTACTATTGCGAGGGAAGGCGGCTGGCAGGTTCAGCCGGAAGGCAAAAAGCTGCAAGAGGGTGTCAGGGATGTGCGCGTCACGCTGTTGCGCCAGCGTCTTATTGTGTCTGGAGATATTGCAGCCCTCCCTGCTGATACTTCGATGGTCTATAACAAGGATCTTGTCGAGGCGGTCAGGCGCTTTCAAAAGCGAAACGGTCTGGATACTGATGGTGTGGTTGGTACCGCTACTCGCCGTGTGATGAATATTCCCGTTGAGAGCCGAATCGAACAGATCAGAATCAACCTCGAACGGTATCGCTGGGTTTTAAATGATCTTGAGCCAACCTATATCATGGTTAATATTGCCGGTTTTAACCTGGAATACGTCGAAAACGGTTTGTATCGTTGGGGAGCACGGGTTATTGTCGGGCAGCCTTATCGCGAAACTCCTGTTTTCAAGGCCGATATGCAGTATATCGTTGTCAATCCTCAGTGGGTCATTCCTCCAACCGTTCTTGCCAAAGACGCGCTCCCTGCTCTCCGTAAAAGTATCTCATATCTCAATCAGAAAAAACTGAGAGTTATTGACCAGAATGGTAATATCGTTAATCCCGCATCAATCAACTGGTCACAATATTCAGCGGCAAACTTTCCGTATAATCTGCTGCAAACTGCCGGGGATCATGGTGCACTGGGTCGAATCAAGTTCTTGCTGCCGAACAAGCATCTTGTTTATCTGCATGACACGCCAACCAAGGATCTGTTTGAAAAAAATACAAGAACATTCAGCTCGGGATGTATCAGGGTTGAAAATCCTTTGGAACTTGCCGAACTGGTGTTACGGGACAGTGTAAGGTGGAACAGATCGAAATTGCAGGAAGCGGTCAATTCAGGAAAAACAAAAACGATTGCGCTTCAGAAACGCATTCCGGTCTTTATTCTTTATCTTACCGCCGTGGCCAGAGGGGACGAAATCTTGTTCCGCGACGATGTTTATAATCGTGACGGCATCTTATTGGAAGCACTGAACAAACCTGTTCCTAAATATAAAATGGAAAGCTGCGGCTTTTAAAACTATGGCATTTTCTGTCACAATTAATATTAACAAGGAATTTGAGACATCCTGTACTCCAGACGAGGTCTTTGCGCTGCTTGCTGATGTGCCTCGTTCTGCCTCTCATTTTCCAAAAGTCGATCAGCTTGTCGATCTTGGGGGCAACTCTTTTCGCTGGGAAATGGAAAAAATCGGAATTGGAAGCTATACCTTGCAGCAGACAATCTATGCGAGCCACTATGCCTCCGATCCTGCAACACGAAAAGTCACATGGACCCCAGTTGCTGGTGTTGGCAACGCTATTGTGCAGGGCGAGTGGAACATAACCCCAAAAGAGGGCGGCACAACAGTTGCAATCAACACAAAAGGGGATCTGACCGTTGATTTCCCTTCATTCTTGCAGTTTATCATTTCACCACTGGTCGAGATGGAGTTCAGCGGTATGGTACAGACCTACCTCTCAAATATTCAGAACTCCTTAAAATCAAAGGGAAAATAGTATGTGCTTCCGGGCACTTTTGATCGATATACATTCAGATATGTCAAGCAAATTTGTCGGAGCTTGAAAACGGCAGCCGTCAAGGCATTGTGGAGAGAAATAAAGAAAAGCGCCCGCAACCAAAGGTATAAGGCGCTTTTCCAAAAAAACAGCTCTTAATTTTTAGGTGTCAGAGTTGAGGTGATGTTCTGAATAATCTGGCAGCAACTGTTGCAGAGGTTGCCAATAAGATCAGAAGATGTTTTAACAAGAGGCTCAACAAGCTGTCCAGCCGTTTTAATTCCGATATTCAGTAACTCAACCTGCTGCTGGGCAAGTGTCCCTACGGTTTTCAAAAGATTGTTGAGGGCAACTGAGAAATCGTTGATTGCATCGTTTGACATGGTTGTAAATATTATTAGAGGGTTATGGAAATACTCGGGAAAAAAGAATGGCGCTTCGAACCTGCAATGCTCAATGATATTTAACAGGCTCATGACACCTTATCTTGATATAATAGAAATTTTTTTCTGTTATTCGATTTATTTTTTAGTGACGGAGTAAGGGATTGTCTATCTCTATTTTTTGTTCAGCAAACTTTTGCAGGATTATCGTCAAGTGAAAATTCTTGAATATACTGGACTTGATATTTCCGGTGTCAAGGCAAGCTATCAAAAAGTGAGCGAAGCAATCGACCGTGACGATTTTCGTTCAGCCCAGGTCAGGAAACTGGTCAATCTCACTCATGGCAAGTTCTTTCGGGCGCGGCTTGATGCGGCAAATCGTCTGCTCTTTACACTGGTTCGTAGCGAAGAACTCTGTGCCGTGATGCTTGAGGTCATTACCAGTCATAATGCAAGAATACCGGCAAGACGAGAGAGAAACCTGCAAAAACACGAGCCACTGATGCGTGAGCAGTACGATTTAAAGTTTTAAGTCTTGCAAGTGATCTTCTCGTCGGTGAACATAGTTCTGTTGAAATAACAATACCATTCAAAATGTACCTGTGATATGAAAAAACCTCAAATAGTCGATAGAGATGTTATTCCACAATCCATATTGCTTGATGAGGTGCTGTCAACCTACCGGCAACAATTAGGGCTTGATTATGACGCATACAGAAACCATTGCATGCGTGTTTTCAACTTTTGCATGGCTCTTGCTGGTGATCAAGCTGATGCAGAGGATAAAATCGCTATAGCAGCTCCCTTTCATGATCTCGGGATATGGAGCGACAGTACTTTTGATTACATTGTACCATCTCAATTGCTGGCCCGGCGCTATCTTGAAAAAAGTGGCCAGGCAGAGTGGATCGATGAAATAGAGGCAATGATCGGTGAACACCACAAAATTATGCGCTATCGCCAGAATGAATCCTGGCTGGTGGAAGCGTTCAGAAAAGCCGACTGGATAGATATTTCAGGAGGAATGCTTCGCTTTCGTCTCCCTGATGATTTTGTTACGGATGTTCTTGAGGCATTTCCAAACGCCGGATTTCATAAAAAGCTGGCTGTTCT
>CAILXE010000253.1 GCA_903838095.1 uncultured Chlorobiaceae bacterium | reverse complement strand
GGGGCACTGTTTGTCCGGTATGAACCTCTGAAACTCGATTGCTTCCCTGCTTTAACTCTGAATGGCCAACTTGTGCGCTGAGTGGTTTCTTTTTTGCTGCAAAAAAAACGTCTCACCGGGGCTCATGAATTATTCAGGCTATAAAGGAAAATCTTTCAAACTATCAAAGGAGTGCCCTTTGCCGGAAATAATTCTTGCTGATGAAGAGGCCCTGATGCCTCTTTCCAGTGCCATCATTCAGCAATATGCTTCCAGTGTTGTTGTCGATACAGAGCAAAGCAGAGAACGTATATTGTTGCGTTTTGAACAGTAAAGGCACTGAAAGTGATTCCTCATTAACTTGTAAAAAGTGAAGGTGGGGTGCCGAGGAGGAGTTAGAGGAGGTTTTGGAGAAGTTGAAATGATAAGAAAGCTGGCTCGACCGGCTGGAAGGTGCTGCAATGATATGGATCGTGGCTTCGGGGGGGAGATATCACAGGAAGAGTATGGGCTTCCTGTGATATATTAAAGACTTACAGTTCAAATCTCATACCAAGCAGAACACTATGGGTGTTGATCGCTGTATTATTATTGAAATCATTTCCTTTGTAGTCCCAGTTAACCGTCATATCCGATGTCTTGAAATAGCGATAACGGAGGTCGAGCAAGATGTGGTCGGTGATTGGCTTTGTGACACCCACTCCAACCTGGTATGCAAGTGACATGGCATTAATGTTATTCACGTAATTGTCAGAAGCCATTGCAACATTATTGAAAGAAACGTTAGCGCCTCCAGCTCCAGCCATCGCATAGATGTTTATATTGCTTCCAAGTTTGAAATCATAATACCCGTTCGCCATAAGCGAGATAACAGAGACATCGCCTTTCATGGGATAGGATGCATCAGAAAAAGGAGCGCCATGTTCATCTGTGCCGCTGAATACCACCGATTTGAAATTGTTCTTCTGATAGCCGATTTCTCCTTCAAGACGATAGTTCCCAAAATTATACCCTATAGCCCCACTGAGAGCTGCTGTGGGTTTCAGACTATAATGATCCATATAATCAAAAGAAGAATTTGTATTGTTGATGTGAATAGACGGTATCCATGAAATACCTGCCATACCACTGAAGTACTGATGATCAGCTTGTGCCGACTTACTGGTAAAAGCAGTTAAAGTTAAAGCAAGAAGAAATAAAAGTCTTTTTTTCATGACGATACCCCATTCATTTGATTGAGAAAATTTTATTTTGATCACTGCATGAAGCCATCCGGATTCTCAAATCCCCAGATATACAATAGTGTAGATACATTACCACCTTTTTTAAATGTAAGAATTTAGAAGTATCTTCTCTTCAGACAACTTTTTGAAGTCGATTGCGGTTGCATAATATCACTTGCATTCTTCAATGGATTACTTTTAATCATTGTATGTGTCGAGGCTCCAGTGTCTCGCTGAGAATTTTTTAGCTTTTTTCCTGATTATTCATGCAGTTGAAGAAAAAATCCACTCTTTCATGGAGTGGCTATGCAGGTCTTGCTCTTGGTGTTATTTTGATCGCTTATCTTTTCAGCCAGGTTGATCTTCAGAGATCGGCTGACCTGATCTCATCGATCGGTCTTTCGTCGATATTTATTATTCTTCCTTTTCTTACGCTTCATTTGCTGGAAACATTTGCATGGACAAGGGTTTTCCCCAGCAGCATCATTTCAATCCCGTTTTTCAAGCTTCTGAAAATACAAATCATAGCCGAAACTGTTTCAATGACACTCCCCGCAGGAGTTGCTATCGGTGAACCTCTTCGTCCTTTTCTTTGCAATCGGTTTCTAAAAATTCCAATTCCCTCAAGTGTAGCAAGTGTGGCAGTTCGCAAACTTATGCTTGGTGCAGCTCAGGGGGCTTATACGATTATTGGTTCCTTAGCGGGTTTTTCACTCCTTCAGAAAGTTTCTGTTCCGATGCTTGGATTTGAGGGGCTGGGTTTTATTATGATTGGCGCCGGGATGGTAGTTTTTCTTCTTTTTCTGTTTCTTCTTCTTTTGCTGCTTAATGGAAAAGCTGCCCAAAACATACATCGGCTGTTGATGCTGGTGCCCTTCAAAAGAGTTAAGATGTGGCTTTTTGCAAAAGAATCCGGTTTTCTTGATACAGACGAGGAGCTGAAGAGTTACCGTGGTTCATATATCAAAAGACTTTTTCCTGTAATGGTTGTCTATCTTTTTGCATGGTCAACTCTTGCTATTGAG
>CAILXE010000252.1 GCA_903838095.1 uncultured Chlorobiaceae bacterium | reverse complement strand
GATACTATTGTGGAATAGTATTTTGCTGATACTCATTTTCAACATGTATCAAAAAAGACTTTTTAGAGGTTCCCTTAAATTTAACAAAAATCATTTTTTTTAATATCTTTTATAACGCATTGATTTGCTTTTCGGGCTACGAATGGAACTCTCTTTCTCAACTTTTACAGTTGCTTCGTTGCTCACATATCAGCACACTGCAGAGTTACGCACCCCTTTCATCAATACAAATCAGGTGACTGCCAGTATGAGCCGGACTTATAAAACAATGGAGGGAAATGAAGCTTTAGCTCATATCTCTTATCGAACCAGCGAAGTTATATGTATCTACCCGATTACTCCGGCATCACCGATGGGGGAGTATTCCGAGGCATGGTCAACAGAGGGAAAAAAGAACATCTGGGGTACCATTCCAAAAATTGATGAATTACAGAGTGAGGCTGGAGCCGCCGCCGCCGTTCATGGCGCGTTGCAGACTGGTGCGCTGACAACAACCTTTACCGCAGCACAGGGTCTCCTGCTCATGATTCCGAATATGTATAAAATTGCGGGCGAGCTTTCACCCTGTGTCATACACGTTTCGGCACGTTCTCTTGCCGCACAGGCGCTCTCCATTTTCGGCGATCATGGCGACGTCATGTCTGTCCGGGGAACAGGGTTTGCCATTCTGGCTTCAAGTTCTGTTCAGGAGGTTATGGATATGGCTTTGATAACAGCCGCAGCCACCCTTGCTTCAAGAGTTCCTTTCCTTCATTTTTTTGACGGATTCAGAACATCCCATGAGATCTCCAAAATCGAAATCGTCGATGATGCCATAATAAAGGAGATGATCAGCGACGACCTGGTCATTGCCCACCGCAACCGGCGCCTCACCCCCGACGCTCCGGTGATAAGGGGTACATCACAGAATCCTGATGTCTATTTCCAGGGCAGAGAGACGGTCAACAGCTATTACAATGCCTGCCCCGAAATCACTGAAAAGGTGATGGAGAAATTTGGTGAACTCACCGGTCGCCACTATAAACTGTACGAATACTACGGCGCTCCTGATGCAGACCGTGTTATTGTTCTGATGGGTTCCGGGGTTGAAACCGCCCGTGAAACCATGGAATATCTCAACAAACAGGGAGAAAAAGTTGGCGTTATCCATGCCCGCCTTTTCCGTCCCTTCGATATTGAGCGCTTTGTCAAGGCATTCCCGACCACAGTTACCTCTCTTGCCGTTCTTGACCGCGTCAAGGAGCCCGGCAGCGCAGGTGAACCGCTCTATCTTGATATCGTCAACGCCCTTCATGAAGGCGTCCAGAATGGATTGATCAAAACCGTTCCCACCGTCGTCGGCGGCCGGTATGGCCTTTCATCCAAAGAATTTACCCCAGCAATGGTCAAGGCTGTCTTCGACAATCTGAGCGAAGAGAAACCGAAAAACCACTTCACGGTCGGCATCAATGATGATGTGACCAATACAAGTCTTGAGGTTGACTCAACGTTCTCAATTGAGCCGGACGAGATGTTCCGGGCTCTCTTTTACGGGCTTGGTTCGGATGGCACCGTCGGCGCGAATAAAAACAGCATAAAAATTATTGGTGAAAATACCCCAAACTATGCCCAGGGTTATTTTGTCTACGATTCAAAGAAGGCTGGCTCAATTACCACATCACATCTCCGGTTTGGCCCCAATGAAATTCGGTCCGCATACCTGATTAGCGAGGCACAGTTTATCGGCTGTCATCACTGGGTCTTTCTTGAAATGGTTGATCTGGTTAAATATCTCAAGAAAGGCGGCACGCTGCTGCTGAACTCCCCTTTTGGGGCAGAAGAACTCTGGGACAAACTGCCGAAAATTGTTCAGGAGCATCTGATCCAGAAAGAGGCAAATCTCTATACCATAGACGCCTATAAGGTTGCTCACACGAGTGGTATGGGCCAGCGTATCAACACCATCATGC
The DNA here is from genome assembly GCA_903838095.1 of uncultured Chlorobiaceae bacterium. Classification (GTDB taxonomy): domain Bacteria; phylum Bacteroidota; class Chlorobiia; order Chlorobiales; family Chlorobiaceae; genus Chlorobium. Next base: position 5,595 of record CAILXE010000252.1, on the reverse strand, counting down.
AGGCCTGCTTTTTTGCCATATCCGGGGTGCTGCCGCGTGAAGAGGCTGTGGAAAAAATCAAGACGTCCATCCGACAGACATACGGGAAAAAAGGTGATGACGTTGTCAACCAGAATATACAGGCCGTAGACAATACTCTCTCGAACCTGCATCAGGTGACGATTGGCTCTGTTGCCGACAGCGCAAAAGAACTTCGCCAGCCGATTGTGGGTGAGGCGCCTGATTTTGTCTGCAATGTTCTGGCCAGAATCATTTCCGGTAATGGAGATGATATTCCTGTCAGCGAACTGCCGGCAGATGGCACGTATCCCACTGGTACCTCAAAATTTGAAAAACGAAATCTTGCTGACGAAATTCCCGTGTGGGAACCGGATGTCTGTATCCAGTGCGCAAAATGTACGCTGGTATGCCCTCACGCAGCAATCCGTGTCAAGGTCTATGATCAGAATTGCCTTGGCAACGCCCCGCACACCTTTAAATCCATTGAAGCAAAGGGCGCCAGTTGGGAAGGAAAGATGTACACCATCCAGATTGCTCCGGAGGATTGTACCGGATGCGAAGTGTGCGCACATGTCTGCCCAGGAAGAGATAAAAAAAATCCGGGGAAAAAAGCTCTCAACATGAATCCGCAGATTCCGCTGCGCGACAATGAGGTTGACAACTGGAACTATTTTGTCAACATACCTGACTTTGACCGCAACAACATCAATATCAAGCTGATCAAGGAACAGCAGCTTCAGGCGCCTCTGTTTGAATTTTCAGGCGCTTGTTCGGGTTGCGGCGAAACTCCGTATATCAAACTCATGACACAGTTGTTCGGTGACCGCCTGGTTATCGGCAATGCAACAGGTTGTTCGTCCATCTACGGCGGAAACCTTCCCACAACACCCTATACAACCAATGCCAGCGGGCTTGGGCCGGCATGGTCAAACTCGCTTTTTGAAGATACCGCTGAATTTGCGCTTGGCTTCAGAATTTCGATTGACAAGCAGCGTGAATATGCCAGTGAACTTTTAAAAAGAATGTCTGCGGAAATCGGCGATACGCTGACTACGGAGATACTTGAGGCATCGGAACGCAATGAACCGGAAATTTTCGAGCAGAGAAAGCGTGTGGCGATTCTTAAGGAGAAACTCAGTCATATCAACTCTTCTGATGCCAAAAATTTGCTTTCGCTGGCGGATATGCTTGTGAAAAAGAGCGTCTGGGGAGTTGGTGGTGATGGCTGGGCTTATGATATCGGCTATGGTGGTGTTGACCATATAACGGCTGGCAACAAAAATGTCAATCTTCTCGTGCTCGATACCGAGGTCTATTCAAACACCGGAGGACAGGCATCAAAGGCAACGCCAAAGGCGGCGGTAGCCAAGTTTGCGACTGCCGGACGTTCGGTGACCAAAAAAGATCTTGGCATGATCTCCATGAGCTATGGAAATGCCTATGTTGGCTCAGTTGCCTTTGGTGCCCGAGATGAGCAGACATTGAAAACATTTCTTGAAGCTGAAGCGTACAATGGCCCCTCGATTATCATTGCATATTCACACTGTATCGCCCAGGGTATCAACATGTCAACGGCACTCGATAATCAGAAAGCCGCTGTTGATTCCGGACACTGGATACTCTATCGCTACAATCCTGAGCGGTTGCTTGAAGGAAAAAATCCGCTGATGCTTGACTCGAAAAAGCCAAAAATACCTGTCGCACAGTTCCTCGATATGGAAAACCGCTTCAGAATGCTGAAAAAGAGCCATCCCGCTCTTGCAGAAGAGTACTATGCCGCCATCCAGAAAGATGTTGACGCTCGCTGGGCTCACTACGAATACCTCGCAGCACGGACGTTTGGAGAACTCAAGTAGCTTTTTGAGTCACAACACCTTTAAACAAAAACGGCAGGAACTCCTGCCGTTTTTGTTTTCTTTGAGATGATCACGTTATTGCCCGACAGAAACTGCCGACTGCTTTGCCTTGAGTTTTTTCGTCACCTCTTTCATCTCCATAGCCTTCTGTTTGTTCCCAAGCTTCTCATAAACCTGACTGAGATGGTCTGATATTTCAGGTTCCTGTGAGTCCAGTTCAACTGCTTTTTCCAGAAGTTCTGCCGCTTTTTCATACTCACCCATTTTGAAGAAGATCCAGCCCAGCGTGTCGAGATAGCCCGCATTGGCAGGCTCCGCCGCAACCGCTTTCATCGCCAGCGTTCTGGCTCGCTGAAGCTCTCTTCCCTGTCCGGCAAGAACATAGGCAAGGTTATTGATCATAAGAAGATTGCCGGGTTCAAGCCGAAGAATGGCCTCATAGAGAGAAATGCTTTTTTGGGTATAACCAAGTGTGTCGTAACATAAGGCAAGAATACTGCGGCCGTGCAGATCAAGGTCATTCTTTTTGTTCGCTTTTTTCGAGGGGATGATCTTTTCAAGAAGCCGTAGCGCCTCTTTAACCTTGCCCGTATGAAACAGCAGTTCGCCTTCCACCACCTGCAACTTGAAGGTTACCCCGCTCACCGATGAATATCGTCGTCTCATTTCATCGATCATGGCAAAGGCTGGTTCGGCAGAAAAGCTGTCTCGCGCTGAACGCGCTGCAAAGAATTGAGCAAGACCGATTTTCTGATCAAGGCTTATCTCGCTGGTATTGTAAAACAGATTCAGATCGTCACGAAAAGCGTTACGGTTTCTGGACTGTACGGCAGCATCGAACAATCCGAGCCATGCCGGAAGAAGACGCGGATTATTCTGCACGAGCTCCCTGAAGGTCTTGACTGCCATATCGTGCTGGCCCGTTTGCAGATAAAGCTCACCAAGAGAAAGACTCAGCTTCTCTTTTCCATCGCTCCGCTGAATGAGTTCCGTCAGCGTACCGATCGCATCCTGATAGCGGGCAAGCTTGAGCTCCATAAACAGCACCTGATTCAGGATGATTTCATTTTTCGGATCGAGTTTTGACAAATCCTGAAAAACGGCAAGAGCTTTTTCCTGCTGATCGGCAACAAGATATTCCAGCGCAAGTGCGGAAAGTGGCTCTGTGTTTCCGGGTTCAAGAGCCACAAGCTGTTGATAAATCTCAATTGCCCGACGGTAATCATGCGTCTGATGAGAGATTTCTGCAAGCAATCTCAGATAATATTTGTTCCCTGGCTGAAGCGCAACGCTTTTTTCGCTGTACAGACGAGCAGAATCGGGGACACCAAGACTGAGGTAGGCTTTGGAAAGCGCATAATGAAAAGCTGCCTCTGAGGGATGGGCAGTCAGAAGCTTTTGATAACGGTCAACTGCTCCACGGTAGTCACCTTTTGCGCTCTGCAGCGATGCTGCCACGACCTCTCTTTCTGTGGCATCAGAGAGGGAATCCGGCGCCATGGGGCTGCCGGACAAAAGAGAGCTGGAAAAACATGCTGAAAGCAGTATCAGTGCGATAACCAGGGATTTAGCGATCAGGTTTTGCATCAAACAAGGGATAGTCATTACTGTCGCCACCGGTTGAAAAACGGATAAACGCCTGACGAGTGGCAACCCGCCCCCTTGTTGTTCTTGTCAGATAACCTGCCTGGATAAGATAGGGTTCATAAACCTCTTCAATAGTATCCCTCTCTTCCCCGACAGAAACAGCAAGAGAAGCAATTCCGACAGGGCCGCCGTTGAACTTGTTGACAATGGTCTCCATGATTTTTTTATCCATATCATCAAGCCCCTCCTCGTCAATTTCAAGGCAATCGAGGGTTTTCATGGCAATCCCTTTTGTGATGACGGGTATGCCATCAACCTGCGCAAAGTCCCGGGCTCGCCGAAGCAATCTGTTGGCAATACGGGGAGTCCCCCTTGAGCGTCCTGCAATTTCGGATGCGGCTTCACCTTCAATGCCGATGCCAAGAATGCCTGATGCCCTGATAATGATTCCCTCAAGAAGTTCAGGAGCATAATAGTCAAACCGGCTGTTGATGCCGAACCTTGCCCTGAGAGGAGAGGTCAGAAGTCCCGAACGAGTCGTGGCGCCGACAAGCGTAAAAGGTTCAATCCGCAACTGAACCGCCCTTGCTGAGGGGCCGCTGTCGAGCATAATATCAATACGGAAATCTTCCATGGCTGACTAGAGGTACTCCTCAACGGTCGGCGGCATCCGGTGAATATCATCAATAAAGAGAATATCCCCTTTCTGCAGCCCTGTCAGAAGTCCCGCAAGATTGCCAGCCTTGTCGAGCAGGGGGCCTGAGGTTGACTTGATACTGCTCCCCATTTCAGAAGCAATAATATAGGCCAGCGTCGTTTTGCCGAGGCCGGGAGGGCCGGACAACAAGACATGATCCAGTGCGTCCCCCCGCATTTTTGCCGCAGAAATAAAAACTTTCAGATTATCGGTCAGCCGTTGCTGACCTGCAAAATCATCCATGCGGAGCGGCCTTATCTGCTCATCGATCCTCGACTCTACGGCATCGGGAGGAGTATTCAGCAATTCAATTCTCAAACAGAAAACATTTCAGGTTGACGAGGAGTAACAGCGATTGCTCAAAGGAACATTCAGAGCTTTATTCGCGGATCAGCCACCGCATAGAGCACATCGGCAAACAGATTTCCAAGCACGATCAGTGAACCGGAAATAAAGGTATTGGCAATAATCAGCGGATAATCCCTTGAAAATATAGCCTCTACCGTTACCCGTCCCATACCCGGAAAAGCAAAAATCACCTCGATAAAGAGCGCGCCGCTGAAAATAAAGGGCAGTGAGCTTCCCATAAGAGTAATCACCGGCAGAAGGGCGTTTCGCAGCGCATGTCTGAAAATCACCACCTTTTCCGGCAACCCTTTGGCCCTTGCCGTCCGGATATAGTCCTGGCGGATCACCTCAAGCATGCTCCCTCTGACATAACGGGCAATGCCGGCTGCACCGTTGATACTGAGCACTGTAACCGGTAGCACAAGATGCCAGAAGCGGTCAAGCACAAACCCCACCGGGCCGAAACCTTCGGCGCCGATCTCGTTGAGGCCGGAAGCTGGAAAAATGGGAAACTTCAGGGCAAAAAGAATAATCATCATCAATGCAAACCAGAACTCGGGCATTGAATAAAAAAAGAGTGCAGTTACCGTCAGAAATCGATCAAGTATGGTGTTCTGTCGCACTGCTGAAATAATGCCGATGAGAATGCCGAAGATAAAATTTGCGACAAGAGTCAACAGCGCAATCGTCATGGTTATTGGTAGAGCGCTGGCAATAACATCAAACACCGGCTGTTGTGCCCTGCTGAAACTGCGACCGAAATCGCCCTGCAGCACATTGCCAAGCCATTTGACATACTGGAGAGGTATCGGGTCGTTGAGGCCATACTGTGCCCTGATCTGCTCCGCGACGTTTGGGCTTATCCCCGGCTGAATAAAAAAGGCGGCCGGGTCACCCGGAGCAAGCCTGATAATAAAAAACGTCAGGGTCAGAACACCGAAAATAAGTGGAACCGCAATCAAAAGCCTTTTAAAAATATAAGTCAGCATAACATCCTATGGTGCAACATTTGCCGAAGGCCGCAGCCTCCAGTCATCGACATTGTAAAAAGTACCGGAAATATTCAGCTCTTCTCCCTCAATCCTTCTGCTGAATCCCTGAGTCTCT
>CAILXE010000251.1 GCA_903838095.1 uncultured Chlorobiaceae bacterium | reverse complement strand
TCATTGCAGGCAATCAGCCTGCAACCGTTGCCGTTTCAGGCCATTACGGCCAGGAAGAGTGGGATACTGAGACCACGGGCGCACAGAAAACGCTTGATACATGGTCATGCAATCTGGAACTCACCTTGCCGGTCAGCCAGAAAATAACCCTTGCCGGGGAATACTTTACCGGCGCCAACCTCGATGATTACTGGGGTGGCATTGCTCAGGGAGTCAACAACAGCACCAAAGCTGATCTCAGAGAGATCCGATCCGTTGGTGGTTGGGCAGCACTCAGGGTTACCGCAACCCCTTCGACCACCGTCAGTATCGGTGCGGGAATAGACAACCCGAACGATAACGACCTTACGCCCATTGCCGACGCACGCTTGCGAAATCAGACGATCTTCGCCAGCGTCATCAACAAAATAACACCAAGCTTTATCCTTGGTTTGCAGCTCTCGGAATGGAAAACCGACTACAAAAATGCGGACGACAGCAATGCCTTCAGGGCTCAAACCTCACTGACCTACAAGTTTTAGCTCTTCTTGCGGGGCGGGATAAGGCCCGCCCCGGTCAGTTTGACCCCGCATTGACGCTCACGACAGTCACTGAAGTGGAAAGGCTGCGGAGCTACGGGGTATGAATTCATATTCAGGAAGTACTTCACGAAGCTGGGCTTCGAGGAATATATCCTACAGGGATTAAAGCCTCCCCGCCACAAACGGCAGGGGTTCTGCTTTTGTAAGAGGCCCGGCCCACACATTCTTCGCAAGCGGTGGAAAATTCAACCCCGCAAGATAAAACTCAATTTATAATGACCTCGCAAGGCATCACCGCAAGGATATGAAGCTGGCCCGAGCTCATCAGCATATCATAAAATGCTTCAATGGATGAAAATTGCCGCTGGGGCACCATCTCGTGCAGTAACTGTTTTTTGATGGCAACAACAATCCTGTCGCTGAAACTCGCCATATTGCCCTGCACAAGAGATTCAAACCAGCTTTTCTGCACAGGAAAAAGCAATATTTTCGGCTGTTTGCCCATATCAATTTTAGCGAGCCGCTGGGCTGCCTGAAGAGCGTCAAAAAGTCCGCCGGTTCGATCAACCAGACCGGCCTTCAGCGCACGGCTGCCTGTCCAGACCCTTCCGCCTGCAACAGAGTCAACGGCAGCAATCGTCATCTTTCTTGATATTGCCACCTTGCTGATGAAATCATCATACACTTCACCTGATGCTGCGACAAATTTATTATACGCTTCACCCTCAAGAGGCTTGAACGGGCTGTTTGCATCAGCATATCTGCCCCGTGTCACAACATCCCGCTTCAAACCAATTTTGTCAGCAAGTCCGCTGATATTCGGCTTGAGGGCGTAGACCCCGATTGAACCGGTAATGGTCAGCGGCTGGGCAAAAATGGTTTTGCCTGCAAGAGCCGTCATATAGCCACCCGAGGCTGCGACACCCGACATGGAGACCACAAGAGGTTTTTTCACTGCCGCCGAGTCGAGCATCTGCAACATATCAGCCGATGCAAGGGCATCGCCTCCGGGGCTGTCAATGCGCAGCACAATCGCTTTGACTTTTTTGTTCTCCAGAGCGGTATCAAGAGAGTTTTTCAGTGTCTCCACATCGATACCTTCAGCCAATTCTCCTCCTGAACGAACAATCGTTCCAGACATGGTAATGACGGCAATCGCGTCATCAGTGGTTGATTTCTGCGGCCATGTCACTGAGGAACGATACTCGGAGGCGCTGACAAAAGCATCGTTATCACTTGTCAGCTCCTTGCCCGTAATTTTGCGGGTCAACGCACGCTGTAACTCCCAGTAGGAGGAAATGCCATCAACGAGTCCGAGAGTTTTTGCTTTTTTGGCCGACACCAGCGCTTCATTGTTGATGATCGCCTCAAAAGAGCTTCTGCTGATGTGACGACGCTTCGAGACGTACGTGAGGTAATCATCGTACACCTCGTCAAGCAGGGCGTTCATCTGCTCAAAGTACTCTTTGCTCGCTCCGGTTCTGACAAAAGGCTCAATGCCGCTCTTGTACTTTTTCCACTGCGCGGCCTGCACCTGCACACCTATTTTCCCAAGCGGTGTGGTATAAAAGAGAGACTCGGCATTCAGCCCGTCAAGCAGAAGATAGCCACCCCGTTCCACTATAACAGTATCACATGAAGATGCGAGGAGATAATCGCTGTCTTCGGCTGAATGAAGGAAAGCGGTAACTTTTTTCCCCTTTTGACGAAATTTCTCCACCGCCGCCCTCACTTCCGCAATTTTTGCCGGAGTGGCATGAAGCCCGTCGATATCGACCACTACTTCCCGGACACGTTCATCCGTCGCCGCCTGATTGAGCACAAAAAGCAGCTCCTGAAGAGAGAGTGGGCCCCGGGCAGGCATAAAGGGTAGTGAAGAGCTTTCATTGCGAATTTCATCAAGCCCTCCGCTGAGAGGCAGCGTCAGCACAAAACTGTCAGGGATGGAATGAGAAGAACGAATGCTCCAGAATACTCCAGCCAGAATCAAAAATGGAATAATCATGAGGGAAAGACATCCTTTACGAAAGCACCCTCCTCTCTTTGCCGGCATACTCGAATTATTCATAAAGAAGACAACTTGCCTGATGGCTGTTATTATTATTAAGATTTCGAAGTTTTGGCTCCCTGTTGCGGCACTCTGCCTTTGCGACAGGGCAACGCGGATGGAAACTGCATCCTGAAGGGATAGAGAGCGGTCCGGGTAAATCACCGTTCAACAGAATCCTCTCTTTTTTTCCTCCCGGCTCAGGGTTTGGAATTGCCGACAGCAGCGCTTTTGTATACGGATGCTTCGGATTGGCATAGAGTTCAGCCGAGTCCGCAATCTCGACAATTTTGCCAAGATACATGACGGCCACCCTGTCGGAAATATATTCCACAACCGAAAGATCGTGGGCAATGAAGAGATAAGTCAATCCTAAATCTCGCTGCAGATCCTTGAGTAAATTGATAATCTGCGACTGAATTGAAACGTCAAGCGCTGAGACAGGTTCATCACAGATAATGAATTTCGGGTTGACCGCTATCGCCCTTGCAATGCCGATCCGCTGCCGTTGACCGCCTGAAAACTCATGCGGATAACGATTATAGTACTCGCTGTTCAAGCCGACAATATTGAGCAGCTCCTCAATCCGTTTGCGGGCAGCCTCACCACGGGCAATCCCATGAACGAGCAAGACCTCTGCAAGCATCTGCCCCACCGTCAACCGGGGGTTCAGCGATCCAAAAGGATCCTGAAAAATCATCTGCATCTCTTTGCGCAGAAAACGAAACTCCCGATTGCCAAGAGCGGAAATTTCCCGGCCTTCAAACAAAATTTTTCCGCTCACCACGGGATGACCAAGACGAATCAGGGCTCTGCCGAGCGTTGTTTTTCCGCAGCCCGATTCACCGACCAGGCCAAGCGTCTCTCCTTTATAAACCTCGAAAGAGACGCCGTTAACCACTTGTATCGGAAGGGGTTTCCCTAAAAAGCCACTTTTTCTTCCGGGAAAATGAACCCGCAAGTCGCTGACCGACAGTAACTGTTCCTGATCCTTCATCTGCTTCTGAACGCTGTTTATCCCGTTTTTATTATTATAATACAAAACTGTTGAATCTACATAACAAACCATTTGTTCAAGGAACTCTTCTTCCCTTGCAAACCGAGCCCTCACATACCGGAACACTGTACGTTGTTGCAACGCCTCTTGGTAATCTCGAAGACATTACCCTGAGAGCAATAAAGACCCTGAAACAATCCGGAGCAATTGCCTGTGAAGATACGCGACGCGCATCAATTCTGCTGCACCATCTTGAGATTTCAGGTAAAAAGCTCATCAGTTACCATAACTACAACGAACCGCGAGCTATCGGGCAAATTGTCGGCCTGCTTGAAGAGGGAACGGATGTCTCACTGATCACCGATGCCGGAACCCCGGTTATCAGTGACCCCGGTTATGCGCTGCTGCACGCCTTGCATGAACGACAGTTCAAAATGATTCCTGTCCCTGGTGCAAGCGCCCTGACTGCGGCGCTGTCGGTCTGTCCGCTTCCGGTCAACAACTTTTTTTTCGCCGGCTTTCTTCCACACAAGAAAGGGCGTAAAAGTCGCCTTGAATATCTGGCCGGACTGCGCGCCTCTTTTGTCGTTTACGAATCTCCCTACAGAATTCTCAAGCTCCTTGACGAAGTGAGCCTCCTCCTGCCGGATGCACAGATTTTTATTGGACGGGAGATGACAAAAATGTTCGAAGAGTATCTGACTGGAACAATTGAAGAAATCCGTCAACAGCTTGCTGACGGGAAAACACGCGGAGAGTTTGTTGTGATTGTTCACCCGTCCGACAAAAAAACCATCAAATCAGAAGAGAACCATGCAGATCATCACTGACCCCGTTCAGATGCAGGCTGTTGCCAATAAATTGCGACTCAACCGTCAGCTTATTGGTGTCGTCATGACCATGGGGGCGCTGCACGAAGGGCATCTGAGTCTTGTGAAACTTGCCAGGGAGAGTGCCGGAACGGTTATTTTCACCATTTTTGTCAACCCAAGGCAGTTTGGACCAACTGAAGATCTCCATCGTTACCCCAGACCTTTCGAAAAGGATGTTGCTCTGGCTAAATCAGCCGGTGTTGATTATCTCTTTGCGCCTGAAGCCGACAGTATCTACCCCGAACTCTTCCAGACAACTCTTGCATGCGGCGCTCTTGCGGAACAATTTGAAGGGCTGCACAGACCGGGACATTTTAACGGTGTTGCCACTATCGTGACAAAACTGTTCAATATTACAAAACCACATACAGCAATCTTTGGTGAAAAGGATGCGCAGCAGCTTGCCATCATCCGACGGCTTGTTTCTGATCTCAACATGGATATTTCCATTGTGGCGGCACCTATTGTAAGGGAAGAAAACGGGTTGGCCGTAAGCTCAAGAAATATATATCTGTCAAGTCAGCAACGCAGCACGGCAGGCATTCTTTATCAGGGAATCTGCCATGCCGAAAAGCGTCTTGCCGCGCAGGAAAAAAATCTTGGGACAATTGCCGCTGAAATTGAAGCAATGATCATCTCTGCGCCTGGATGCCGGCCTGAGTATGTCAGTTTTGTGGATGAAGCAACCTTTGAACCGGCCGAAACGGCTGAAGCGGCAAAGGAGTATCGCCTGCTTCTTGCCGTCTCTATCGGGGGCGTCCGGCTTATCGACAACGGGAAGTTCCGAACATGAACGGCAGCAAAGATCAATGTACCGGAAGAGACTTTTTTATTATTATATTACAAAACATATTTTTTGCTTGAGTAAGACCGGGCACTATTTTTATCACTACTTACAACACGATTTCCATGATTGTTAACAAAGCAATTGATCTGGGACAAGGCAAGGTAATCTCGATTGAGACCGGTAAAATGGCAAAACAGGCCGATGGTGCTGTAGTTGTCCGCCTTGGCGACACTATGGTGATTGCAACGGTTGTTTCAAGCAAAAAGACTCCACCTCCAAACCAGGACTTCTTTCCTCTCCAGGTTGAATACCGCGAAAAATATTCTGCCGCCGGAAAATTTCCGGGTGGCTTTTTCAAACGCGAAAGCCGTCCTTCGGAAAAAGAGATTCTCTCAGCCAGGCTTATTGATCGTGCACTTCGTCCGCTCTTTCCGGACGGCTACCTTTATGAAACCCAGATTATTGTTACCGTTATCTCTTCAGACCAGATTAATGATGGTGACGTGCTCGGCGGCCTGGCTGCTTCTGCCGCGATCATGGTCTCTGATATTCCCTTCCGGAACCCTATGTCTGAAGTGAGGGTCGGCAGAATCAATGGGCTCTATATCATCAATCCCGATATCAACGAATTGCAGAAGAGTGACATTGACATCTGCATTGGCGGCACCAATGATACCATCTGTATGCTTGAGGGTGAAATGAAAGAGATCTCGGAGGCCGAGATGGTTGAGGCCATCCAGTTCGGCCATAATGCAATCCGCAAACTCTGCGCTCTCCAGAATGAGATTGCTGCTGAAGTTGCCAAACCGCAACGTCCGTTTACCCCGACCGTGGTACCGGCGGCACTTACCGAAGTTGTTCGCGGGCTCTGTGAAGCCCGTTTGAAGGAGCTTGCCTATACCCCGCTTGCAAAAGAGCAGAGAGCAGATCAGACAGCGCTCATCTATCATGAAATCATTGATGCAACCCTTGAACATTTCAAGGCGGCAATCACCAGCGAAGACATACAGGCTGACGCGTCAAAAGCGCTCTGCCTGAACGCTCATATCATCGAAGAGCAGATTCATGCCATCGAAAAAAGAGTGATGCGCCACATGATTCTTGACGATGCCAAACGTCTTGACGGTCGCGCTCTTGACGAGGTTCGTCCCATCAGCATTGAACTTGGAATCATCCCGAGAGCCCACGGTTCAGCCCTCTTCACCAGAGGAGAAACCCAGGCCCTTGTCACCATTACTCTCGGCACCAAAAAAGATGCGCAATCTGTTGATACCCTGACAAACAGCGACGACAAAACATTCTTTCTCCACTACAACTTCCCGCCGTTCAGCGTTGGAGAGTGCGGAAGACTGGGAAGCATCGGACGCAGGGAGATCGGCCACGGCAACCTTGCCGAACGATCCATCAAGATGGTCGCTCCCACACAGGAGGAGTTCCCTTACACCATCCGCATCGTCTCCGATATTCTTGAATCGAACGGCTCCTCATCAATGGCTTCGGTCTGTGGCGGAACACTCGCCCTCATGGATGGTGGTGTGCCGATCAAAAAACCGGTTTCAGGGATTGCCATGGGACTGATCAAGGAGGAGGCCTCTTATGCTGTCCTCTCAGATATTCTCGGTAACGAGGATCAC
>CAILXE010000250.1 GCA_903838095.1 uncultured Chlorobiaceae bacterium | reverse complement strand
TTTTTCAAGATCGACACGGGTGGTGTACCCTGTTCCTTCCAGTATTTCGATGAAGCTTTCCGTCGGGTTGTGTCCCGGTCCCAGGCTCATGGAGCTGATTGCGGTATCAACGCAATCCACCCCGGCTTCAACAGCCTTCATCAAGCTTACCAGCGTCACACCGGTGGTGGCATGGGCATGAATATGAACCCGAAGATCATTGCCGCAGGCCTCTTTTATCCCTTTTACAATGTCATAAGCAGCCTGGGGCTTGATGAGAGCCGCCATATCCTTGATGCAGAGGGAGTCTACGCCCATATCCTGCAATCTTTTGGCCTGGTCAACAAAGAGAGCTGTGGTGTGAATGGGGCTGACCGTGTAGCAGATCGTCCCTTGGGCGTGTCCGCCCGCCTTTTTGACTGCACGAACCGAGGTCTCTATATTTCGAAGGTCATTGAGTGCGTCAAAAATGCGGAAGACATCCATGCCGTTTTCTGCCGACTTGTTGCAGAAGCGCTCCACCACCTCATCCTGGTAGTGGCGATACCCCAAAAGATTCTGGCCGCGCAACAGCATCTGCAGCGGGGTTTTGGGCATAAGACTCTTGAAAGTACGCAACCTCTCCCATGGATCCTCGTTCAGAAAGCGGATGCATGAGTCGTAAGTAGCGCCCCCCCAGCACTCAATTGACCAGTAGCCAGCATTGTCGAGGTCTGCACAAGCCCCTGTCATATCTTCAATTCCAAGCCTGGTGGCAATCAGGCTCTGGTGAGCATCCCGCAGGGCCAGCTCGGTAATATCAATAATTCTATTTGTGGTCACTCTTTTTTATGATGTTTGATGTACGATAATTTCTGGTTTCGGAAACAAGGTGTCTCGCCCTAATAAATCTGAGAGATCAGCCATTGCGTTTTCCAGAAGTTTATATAAACAATCTGTAAAATGGGTGTTAACTTTACCTGTAAATCCATTTTTTTTCAGGGCCGAAACAATTTGGTTTAATGAATTGGCGAATATAATGAATTTGTGTGAGAATAATGTGTTCTATCTGAATTTTTTCCTGCGATTTCACGTATGGTTATGGTTGGACGGTGCTCAAATCTCATCCAATTCATCAGTTTATAGAGATACCGTTTCAGGAATTTCCGGCGTATCTTTCTGCTTTGTTTGCAAGCAGGGAGATACCAGGTCATGTTTTTCATATCCTGCGACAGAAAATGGTTTTGAGGATGCCGACACCAGTATATATTTCAGTCATAAAGTTATATTATTGCTAAACGTAAAAATAGGGTGAAAAATAATTTTGTTTAGGAATTATGCTATTAAAAGATCGTTACATAAACCCGTTTACTGATTTCGGCTTCAAGAAGATCTTTGGTTCAGAGGTAAACAAAGACTTGCTGATAGCGTTTTTGAACACTTTGCTGCCTGCTGAAGCAGGAATTGTTTCCGATCTGTCATTTTTGCCCAATGAACAGGTCGGGCGCAGTGAATATGATCGCCGGGCAATTTTCGATCTTTACTGCGAAAATGAGAAAGGGGAAAAATTTATTGTGGAGATGCAGCG
>CAILXE010000249.1 GCA_903838095.1 uncultured Chlorobiaceae bacterium | reverse complement strand
GGGTGTTTGTTTCCTGCTTGTGACACTCAAGAATAACAAAATGGTGCTTGATTGGCATAAATGGTCACGGCCTACAGCGCTCTTTTCCACTCGGCAAGAGCCAGAGCGATAGAATGCTCAAGCCACTCATTAAACCGTTTTGCTGTACTCTCAAAAGATTCCATGTAATTGAACTGGAAAAGTTCCATTGCGGCAGGATAGACATTGACTGCCTCAGTAACGTTATCCTCACGTGGAGCTTTAAAGTAACTAAACGCAGAAGCGGCCAAAATGCCTGTGTCACGAGAGCCATAGCCATGAAAACTCACGACATAATCAAATTCTTGGTCTGTAGTAAGCGTCAGCCGTACCCATGAACGATACCGTTCAAGATTTGCAAAGTATTCAAGCGTATTTGCTATATCGACAATTTGTTTCTGGAAATAGTGGCGATATTGTGAACTGTTTTCGGCTGAGTTCTCCCTTGCATTATAGGGTATTTGTCGTTCTGGTGGAGTTACTTCACGCAGTTGAGTATTAATCGTTTTAGCAATTTTTTTAAAGGTTTTTTCGGTGAGACAAAACAACTTTTCAGCATGTTCATAAACAACAGAAATTTTTTGTTGTTTTTCACTGAATCTTGTTTTGAGAATCTCAATTGCAGAAATGATAATCTGGTCAGCATATTTACTTTGCTGTACTTGTTGCTCAAGTCCAAGCGCTTTGAGAATCGCATCTCGTTGACGCCGAGCAAAAAATGATACAAGTACGGTGAGATCTCCATTATCAGCCGATTCAAGCGCTCCGATGTATTCTCTTCTATCCGATTCACGAACAACCAATGGAAACATGCCCTCATGCAAAAACACAAGTGATGCAAGCGCTCGTGCAACCCGGCCATTACCATCCTGAAACGGATGGATTTGAGTGAATCGATGATGAAGCCAAGCAGACTTCAGTTCTACAGGGTATAAGTTATCAGCCTCCCGATACATGCTGATGAGATTTTCCATTTCCTCCTTGGTGAATTCAGGAGGACAGTATTCGTGTATAATTCCGTCTGGTCGGCGTGGATTATTGGGAAGCGTTTTATACTCACCTTTTTTTAGTTCGATCTGCAAAAGTGTTCCCGTGTCGGTAATCGCGTCAACATAGTCTTGATGTGTTGTAAACTCAGCATGAAGGCCACGAATAAAATATTCTGAAAGAGGTTCTTCACCTTTAACATATCCGAATAAACGATCAATGATTCCAACGTGATCATCAATTAATGTTTTAATATGCTCAGCTTCCTGCCTGGAAATATTTCCTTGATGGGAGATGATAGAAGACTCAATCCCTTGTTCAATAAGGACTTGAGTGACACCTCTGTCCCAAGTGTAAAGCCGTTCAATGATTCCTGTCTCTATAGCCCACTCACGCTTGAGACTCTTTATAAACTCTTGATAGACGCCATGACTATGCAGTTGTTCTCTTTTGTCATTCCAGACAGAGGCTAAAGCACGTAATTCTGAAGGATCGTAATGTAGTTCTTTGGGAAAAGGCTGTATTCGCTGGTAGTTCATAACACCTAATGAATTGGTATAAATATTATAAAGATCCCATAATGTTAAAAGTTATAGAAATTTAAGTTAATGGGAAAATCTTAGAGTAATTACAATATGCTTCCATCAGTACTCGACTATTTCCCATGTTTTAAACGCGTTCAATAAAGAACGTCTGATTGACGTATTTTATTGAGCCCTAATTATTTTGATTGATAAGAAAGACATTGCACTCAATCCACTGAATAGGCACTGTCCACAATGTTATAACATTGGAGACAGTATCAAAACGCTCAAAACAATTGTCTTTTAAATCGTTTTTCGTTACTTTATAGACAGTTTTTCCAATAAACGATTTTTTAGACACATTTCAACATGAGACTCTTCGGTTACGCTCGCGTTTCAACCAGCCAACAGTCACTGGATATCCAGGTCAATGCTCTTAAAGCTGAAGGTGTTGAACCCAATCGCATTTTCACCGACAAGGAATCAGGAAGCCATGTTCGCCGTGACGGACTGCAATCATTGCGCGTCAAAGTTGAAGCAGGAGATGTGGTACTGGTCAAAAAGCTCGATAGACTTGGCCGTGATACGGCAGACATGATCCAGCTCATCAAGGAATTTGATGCCATTGGCGTGTCGCTCCGCTTTCTTGATGATGGTATCAGCACTGAAGGTACAATGGGAAAAATGGTCGTGACCATTCTCTCTGCCGTCGCTCAGGCTGAAAGGCAACGGATTCTGGAAAGAACTAACGAGGGACGAGTGGAAGCACAGGCAAAAGGAGTCAAGTTCG
>CAILXE010000248.1 GCA_903838095.1 uncultured Chlorobiaceae bacterium | reverse complement strand
GAAGCGTTTTTGCCATTCCACAAGAGAGATAACCGGCATTTTCATAGCAAGACCTCCAATATGGTAATATATTGATCTTGCAGTTAAATATAATCATTCAGCTGAGTTTTGTTTAGAGCCATTTTCGAGATTGATAGGAGGTAGTTTGACTTTTGAAAATCAGAGATACAGTAGACTTCTGAGTTGTTCCGTCAATAATAATTTAAACAAATCCCAACAAAGGAGAATTTGTTCTCTTTAATGTTTGTATGTATTTAATCTCATCATAGGGTGTCCTGTTCTTCCAACAGCAGTACATGATTCTGATCCACTTAAAAGCAAGAGCTCGAATGGCTGTATGATGGGATTTGCCTCGTTCTCGTAGCATTTCATAATATGCTTGAGCCCATATTGATGACCTGCGTGAGGAATTTGCAAACTCATGAAAAGTTTGTAGTAAAAATTTCGGACAGGCAAGTCGGCGTATGACCTTTTTTGATTGACCGCTGGCCTTTGTCACAGGCGCTATGCCTGAATATTGTTGCATGCTGTCTGCGGAATCATAGCGTTTACGATCAGTACCCCAAGCACAAAGGAGACGCGGCCCCAAAGCCTCGCCTGAGCCAGGGAAAGTGTCAAAGATACTTTTATCTTCATGGTTGTTGTAGAGCTCCCTGAGTGCCATATCAAATTCATCAATTGCACTATTAAGCTCACTAAGCTGACCAATAAGCATCTTTACGATAATGAGACAACTCTTTATAACAGCTTGATCAGAAGTAAGTGGTATTGTTGAACGAATAAGTTCCTGACGTTCCTTGATTCGCGCTGCTGACCGCGAATTATGTGTAGAGTAAAAAAGTTGAATTGTTTTATCTTTTGCTCGTTGCACATCACTTAATTGTGGCCATTTACTGAGAAAATCCAAGGCCATTGTTTTATAAAGTGTTCCCCCAGCAAGCTCTATAGCCTGTGGGAAATACATCTTGAGGGTGGAACAGAGTCGATTCGTTAGCCTTGTTCGCTCACCCACTACTTGACGACGTCCCTGGGCAAGAAAAGATATTGTCCGGGTTTGTTCGTCATCAGGCTCCCAAGGACGTAATCTTTCATAATGAACAGCCACAAGTTCTCTCAGGTAATCGGCATCAGACGGATCTCCCTTTGCACCACTACCCGTAAACGCCTCCCGAAAACGAGCAAGATTTTTAGGGTTCACAGGAAAGAGGGTTAAAAAATCATACCCAAGCAGGTGAAAGATCAGCGCGCCCCTTGATTGTTCAAGGCACAGGGCAATTTGTCCATCAGGATACTGTTGGCGTAAGGAGAGCAGCCATTCACTCAATGCTTCAGGGGTATGGGTTATTACTTGATGAACCGGCTTGCCTCCATCACCAGAAGAGATGCTTACATCATGTTTTTGATCAGCCCAGTCAACCCCAACAAATGCTGCAAAATGAAGTGCTTTGTTCTTCATAGTAGCCACCAAATGAGATGTTTTTGATTACAGGTTTCAAGAAACGCAGCGCTGGTTTGTCGAGGTCCTTATAGCAAGATCAATTTGAATGATCGTCTTCTGAGTATTCGTTTGAACCAGCTACTCTCACCCGCCCGAAAGTCTACTGTAAAACGTTTAACGTTAAGTAAGGTCATTCGTAACGGGGAGAGGCGCATTCTCTTAAATCACAAAGTAATCATTTTATATTTTTCTCTCTTTGGAACAACTATAAGTAAGGTCAACCTGAGGACAGTTGGATGTAATCAGATATTCGATGTGGCAATCTTAACGCCTGCAGTCAGGTAGCCAGGGCTTCCACTGAACTTTTTTAAATATGGGACCTTGAAAAATCAGGATTTTTATTCAAGACATAGATGTCTGTTGATCAGAATCTATATGATTATTTCTTCAGAAATGAGCCGACAGAGTCCGTTAAATACCGAAAATCTGTCTCTCGAAACAACCTGAGGCAGGCATCGACCACCTCAGGATCATAAAGAATACCTCTGTTTTTAGTAATTTCCTCAAGAGCTGCATCTCTCCCTAGGCTTGGCCTATAGGGACGATGGGTCTCCATGGTCTCAACGACATCGGCGACACACAAAATCCTAGATTCTAACAGGATTTCTTCCCCTGAGAGCCCCTGCGGGTAACCTGAGCCATCTAATTTTTCATGGTGCTGAAGCACAATCTGATCCACAGCCCAGGGAAAATCTATCTGATTTAAAATATCATAGGCCACTTGGGGATGCCTTTTAATTAATTGAAGCTCTGCGTCATTGAGACGTCCAGGTTTACTCAAAATCTCTCCAGGGACGGATATCTTTCCCATATCATGAATGAGCCCGGCCATCTGAAGACCTTTTGTTTCATGCTCGGGAAGCTCCATCTCTTTAGCAATCGCCAGCGAGAGGTCAGTAGTACGTCTTTGATGACCTGCTGTATAAGGATCCCTTTCTTCCTCCAGGGTCAGGGACATGGCATTGACAAGTTCTTCGAGACTTTGCTGCAGTTGAAGATTACTGTGCGCCAGTTTTTCCTGTGTGCGCCTGCGTTCTTCAATTTCCAGATGAAGTTGCCTGTTCATCTTGGTTAATTCAACAGTACGTTCCTGGACAATGTTTTCGAGGAGGTCATGGTGTTTTTTTAGCTCGTCTTCTGCTTCCATTTCTTTAGAAACGATGGTTAGAATTCCTAAAGACAAGCAAATATTGTCCTGTTCATAGACTTCAATGGTCGCTTGGTCTTTAAGCCAGATTTTTTTGCCTTGACCGATCGAAATTTTGTATACAGCTTCAATTGTTCCGGTTTTTTTACCTTCTTCCCGTAATTCTTCCCGGGAACTGCTAATCTCATTGTGAGATTTGACCTGTTTTTGCACCCCGACTGCAATATCCACATTTTTGTATATCCGCCGATCTATTACACTCTTACAAAAAGAATCGGCAATATCATGCTGCTCGCAGCCAAAGAGAGTGGTGAAATATCTGCCAGCATATTCATACCAAATTCTTTTATGGCTCTTAATGAAACTCAGCTATTTTGACAGGAACGTGAGCCAAGCATGCGT
>CAILXE010000247.1 GCA_903838095.1 uncultured Chlorobiaceae bacterium | reverse complement strand
AGCTTCATCGATGACTGCCATACTGATCTTCACTCTGCCAATCATCTCCCGAAAGTGTTCGAGAGTAAAGCGTTCGGGGGCAACATAGAGGAGGTCAAGAGAGTTTGAGAGCAGGTCGCGCATCACCTCATCCCTCTCATCGGGTAACTGGGAACTGTTGAGGAAGGATGCACGGATACCGTTTGCCCGTGCACCATCGACCTGGTCTTTCATAAGGGCGATAAGAGGACTTATAACCATACAGGTGCCTGAGAGCAGCACTGCAGGAAGCTGGTAGCAGAGTGATTTACCGCCGCCAGTAGGCATAACGGCAAAAACATCCTGCCCTGCAAGAATTGCACGAACAATGTTTTCCTGATTAGGCCGAAACGCATGAAAACCGAAAACCTTGCGAAGAGCGTCGTAAAGAAGAGTGTCTGGCATTAAATCAAAAATCTTGTCCGCTGATTTCACGATTTTTCTGTATCATCAATGAGTATTCGGTCAGCTTTATCAATTCCAAACTGAAATTCTATCATGGAAAAATGGGTCTGTATACCTTGCGGCTATGTTTATGATCCCGAAATTGGCGATCCTGACGGTGGAATCGCACCGGGCACTTCTTTCGAAAACCTTCCGGACGACTGGGTATGCCCTGTCTGCGGAATGGACAAGTCATCGTTTGAACAAGAGTAAACAGCAAAAAAGCGATCGGGTGCACTCAGGGCGTCTCATTACTTCCCTGACCTGAAGGCGTTGCCGGGTGTACCCCATCTGTTTTTTTCTCTTGTACTGCGGCATTCCCTTCCGGCACATTACCGCCAAGGCTGTCTGCGTTAATTGCTTGTTCAAGAAGATACTCCGGCACCCCGATCACCACGGAATCAACCGCAGTGGTATCAGGTGTCAACGACATAACCTCCTTATAGTCAGGAACAACAATCCCGCGTCTCCGCATAATGGCATAAATGAGACTGGAGCGATTTCGAACATAACGTGAAGAGCCAACAGGAGAAAACACAATCGGGTTTGGAAGAACGGCAGCCAGTCGAGACGCCTGTTGTGCAGAAAGTTTTGCCGGAGTGACACCGTAGTAGTGACGGGCTGCTTCCCCGATACCGAAAATACCGTCACCCCATTCAGCGATATTGACATACAGCTCAAGAATCCTGCGCTTGGAGAGAGTTTTTTCGAGTCTCCAGGTCAGAATGGCCTCCTTGATTTTACGAACGGGATTTTTTGAAGGAGAGAGATACAGATTTTTGGCAAGCTGCTGACTGATGGTACTGCCGCCCATCCTGAATTTTTTGGCCAGAATGTTTTTCTCCAGCGCCCGCTCCATGGCCTTGTAATCAAAACCCTCATGCTGCCAGAACTTGTCGTCTTCACCAATCAAAACCGCCTTGATGAGGTTCTGGGAAACCTTGCTCAGCGAAACCCATCTCTGCTCAATTTTTTTATCGTTAAGCCCCTCCTTTCTCCACTCGGCTTCACGATACTCCATAAAAGCTGTCTTGTCAGGATTTTCGTCAACAAGCCGCCCGATATCAGGGTAAAAAAAGTAGCGTCCTGTATCGGCCACAAAAAACAGCAACAGAATGACAAGAATTATTCTGATCGGCTTCATATGTTTGGATGGCGGCATTGAAATGAGAGTAAAACCCGACAGGATATGACCATAAAGAACCGCTCAAAGAAAAGTGCCCTCGGGCAGACTCGAACCGCCGACCTACAGTTTAGGAAACTGTTGCTCTATCCACTGAGCTACAAGGGCATTGTGATGAATTTAGTACTTTTGCACAAACTTGCAACCACACATCTTATTTT
>CAILXE010000246.1 GCA_903838095.1 uncultured Chlorobiaceae bacterium | reverse complement strand
TCTATGAGTGTACTCCCTGATTTATGCGGTATGTTTATTTTTATTTCTTGAAGGATTTCCTTATCTTATCCAATGCATAATCTATATCTTGCTCTGTCGTAAATAAACCAAGGCTGAACCTTACGGCGGAAAATGCTTCCTTGTCCGTCACACCCATCGCAGTTAGAACGCTTGAAGGCACTTTCGAGTTTGCATGGCAGGCTGAACCGGCGGATACCGCAATTTCAGGCATCCTGCCCAATAAAGCTGAATTTTCAATACCGGCAAAACTTATGTTCAGTGTATTCGGCAGTCGTTTACCCGGATGGCCGTTCAGCTTGAATTCAATACCATTCTCTCTGAGGCCGTTAAACAATCCGTCCCTTAATATCTTTGTTCTCTTTGAATTCTCTTTCATCTTCTTGTTCAATATCTCACATGCTTTCCCCAAACCGACTATTTCTATTACATTCTCTGTTCCCGCTCTCCTTCCGTTTTCATGCCCGGCTCCCAGCATGAACGGTTTGATCTTTATTCCCTTCCGCATATACAGTACCCCGACACCTTTCGGGGCATATAGTTTATGGCCTGCTACAGAAAGAAAATCCACTCCCATTTCGTTGACCTTAGCCGGTATTTTGCCTATGCTCTGCGCGGCATCGGTATGGAAAAGAATATCCCTTCTTTTTGCAATGCGACCTATTTCTTCTATAGGCTGGATAGTTCCCGTTTCGTTATTGGCATGCATGATGGTTATTAGAACGGTCTTACCGGGACGGATCGCTTTGTTTACATCATCGGGATCTACCATGCCATAACTATCAACAGGCAAATATGTTACCTTAAACCCCCGTTTTTCAAGATATTGGCACGGTTTTATCACAGCCGGGTGCTCAATTATGGAAGTTATTATGTGGCTGTCTTTCTTTTCGCAGGTTTCTGCAACACTGCGGATCGCATAATTGTTTGATTCCGTGCCTCCGCTTGTAAAAACTATCTCCTGCGGGGTGCATCCGAGCAGGCCAGAAACCTGTTTTCTTGCTCTCTCAACTCCTTCGTGAGCTTTCCTGCCGTACCAATGACTGCTTGAAGGATTGCCGAAGTACTTGTGAATGTACTTCTCCATCTCTTTTGCTGCCAATGGGTGAATTGGTGTTGTAGCGTTATAATCCAGATATACTCTTTTCACTCAGAATGCGTCCTTAAAATGTTAAGATTTTATCTGATTCCTTTATTATCTGGTGTAAATCTTTCATCGTAGATATTGGGCATAATTCGTTTCCGTCTTTGTGCCTTTGCTTCAGGCATGTCCCGCATGCAAGGATCTTTCCCCCGGTATCCAGAAGCTTCTGAGCTAATTCCGTAATGTTATATTTTTCGTTTGTCAGGCTCTCGTATTCCACGCCCTTGGCAAGCAGGAAAACGCTTACCGAGTCTTTTTCGCCAATGGAGAAATTGGCCAGCCTAAAAGCGTTCCAAACAACCTCCTGCCGTAAAAGGGACAGCGCCATTTATTTGTCCTATATGGGTAATTAGAAAGAATTACTAATTGTGTCAATTTAAATGGCGCTGTCCCTTTTAAATGCTTCGGGCCTTACATTTTGTGCCTTTTCCCTTACCTTCCGCTTTTACTTGTCCTAATTTAACAAGTTGTAAATCACAAGAATTCTTTCTTTTTTAT
>CAILXE010000245.1 GCA_903838095.1 uncultured Chlorobiaceae bacterium | reverse complement strand
GGTACTCTGTGGTATGACTATATTCGCTTCAAGGGGTTCCATTGATATTGTGCCTTTATTGTTGATCTTAACTACCAATAATATAAGCAATTGCGATATCTTTTGCGCCCCTTTTTTATTGTTTTGATGAATATTTCAGGATAGAGCGCAATCACATCGAGATAATATTCATCAAAACGACATTGGACATCAATAACCCCATCAGATAATTTCATTTCTATCATTACTTCCAATAGTTCATTGAGAGCAAACTGCGCTCGCTGAATCACTTGCCTTCGAGCCCCCCAAACTGCACCCCGATCCTCCAAAAAACTCATCACATCAACAAGCGCTTCAAGTTTAGGCTCAATACGCAGAGCTGCACTCTTTGCAATACCAATTCTGAACAAAAGATTCAGCAGGATCGCAATGAGAGAAGCAAGAGCAAAAGGTGAACCTATAATACTGTAGAGAGACGGTGGAAGTTGTTGGATCACATTTGTTAACTGGATTGAAGCCAGTCCCGCAATGATTGAACAACCAATCATGAAAACGCGTCGAATATCAAGCATTCTCGAGACAATCAGCTCCATTCCGGAAGTTATGAGAAAGGCCGCAGCATAAATCAGAACAGCACCAATAACCGGAGAAGGAATATGTGACAGTAATTTTGCTATGGGTGGCACAAATGCAGTTGCAAGAAGCACTAGTGCGGTTAGTTGGGCAATGCGACGTGATGTGGCACCTGTCGCAGAAGAGAGCGCAAGATGTGCTGAAGAGATACATGTGCCGAGAAGTGCCAACAGCACCAGCAAAAATTGTGCTCAAACCATCTGCCAGCACACCATTACTGACATTTGCCATATCTGGACGTACCCATTCCACCTTATTAACCTTTTGACAAGTAATGACGCATGCGATATTATCCAGCGAAGAAACAAGTGCTGTCACTAAATAAGGAATGAGTAAGCTCCATCGAAAACTCCAGTCCGGTTTCGGAAGTACTGGCAATGCTAAAAAACCGTCATCCATAATTCCGGCAAGACTCTGAAGATCAATAAAACCCGCGAAAAATGCCGCACCATAGCCGCACACTAAACCTGTCACTGCTGAGTAAAGGCGAAGCTGCCCTCGTGGCCAGATGCTCAGTGCAACCATGAGAGCAAGGGTGACAAACGCAACAGCAACCGCACGAGGGTCAATGGTATTGCTGTCATAAAGAGCTGTAACGCGATTAACAGCAGGCCAAACCATGGAGACACCAAGCATAACCACTCCAACCCCACATACCTCCGCCGGAAAAAGAATTCGTAAATATTTTAAAAACCAGGAAAAGAAAACACTGAACAAGCCTGAAAAAAATGTCATGCCAAAGGCAAGGCCCAGCCCACCCAAATGAACAGCTTGAATGGAAACTGGCAAATAGATAGGGCTTGTAATTTGAAGTGCCAGAAATCCACTACCAATCCCTTTGCGGCCAAAGGACTGCAAAAAAGTACCAAAAGCCATTGCAATGATTGATGCCGTCACAATACCTTCGGCGTCACTCTGGGTTCCATGAGCTTCAGAAACCAGCATAAGTGGATAGACAATAAACACAAGGGCAAGAACGGCATTTTGTACCGCCAATATCCAAGCCGTACGAAAAGGGGGAATATCATCAACCCCATAAATAATATTGGCGGGTCTTTGCTTCACTGGAAATTTACTGGTTAAACCCACGCAACCATGTTATGATGTGCGCTGTAGTGCCAACATCAAAATATTCTGCCCATTTTCCCTTCGATAACTGACATTATCAGTCAATCGGCGAATAAAATAGCCCCCCAAACCACCAATATCCCGATTGGTTATATCCAGTGTCGTATCGGGGTCAGGAAGCTTCAAGACGTTAAAAGGTTTGCCATTATCTGAAATTTCCAGTACAAGCGAGTCACCTTCTGCTCCAGCAGCTATGACAACCGTACCATTACCTTCGGGATAGGCATAACTGCAAATATTGACAAATGCCTCCTCAACGGCAACTTGCAAGCCAAACGTTCTTTTAACATCTAAACCAAAACGCTCGGCACATTCGTCTACAAATTCAGCAATTTCTCTTAATTGCCCGACATTTGCAGCACAGGTTAAGGTATGAAAATGCGTAACCATTTAACCTACCGTTGCATTCAATGCACTTGCCACTGATTCGTGCATCGGAAATATTGAACCAAACCCTGAAATATCGAACACCTCCTTGACGGCACCACCTATATTGGCCAAATGAATTTGCCCGCTTTTGGCTTTAATGTGTTTTGCTGTCGCAAGAAGAACTCTTAATCCCGCACTGCTGATATAATCAAGCTTTTCAAAATCTACCACAAATCTTGTCTCGCCATCTGTTATCAGCAAGGTGAACTGCCGTTCATATTCCGGGGCCGTGACAGCATCCAAACGACCCGTTACCTTTACTACCATCACTGACGACTCTTTGCTTGTCTGAATATTCATCTTGACCTTTGTTTGGTTTCTTATAATATCCTTACCTTCCTGAAGCTATTTTACTATCTTTTTCAAAATGAGCAGTACCCGGTTTTTGTCGCCCAATCGCTGGTAATCAATGCTTTCTGTCAGGCTCTTGATGATTGTCAGGCCCAACTCGTCCGGTGACTGATTCTTGTCCATCAGGTTCAACGCACTCCCGCTGCTTTCAAAAACAAGCTCCAGACTCTCTTTCTTTTCTGAGTATGCTATCGTCATATCAAGATGCGTCGTGCGAAGCCATGGAGTGTAGAGCTGAAGCATCTCTTCAACAATCAACAGTACATTCTGTCTCGTTTTCATGGGCAGAATCTGTTTTTCGCAGAACATCTCGATCTCTGCATTCATCCCATACAAATCATAATCCGGTGTCCCGATATGATAATGGAAACTTCTTATCCGGTTAATAAACGCTCGTGTCTTCTCTTTCTGGGGACGCTCAAATATCTCCTCAGGCGTACCCTCTTCATAGATACACCCTTCGTCCATATACAGCACACGGTTCGACACATCCCTTGCAAAATCCATTTCATGCGTCACGATAGCCATCGTCATGCCATCTTTCGCCAGACGGCGTATGACCGACAACACCTCACTCACCATGGTGGGGTCGAGGGCTGAGGTCGGCTCATCAAACAGAATTATACGCGGCTCCATCGCCATACACCGGGCAATCGCTACTCGCTGCTTCTGACCACCCGACAGTTCATCAGGATAACTGTATGCCTTCTCGGCAAGACCTACCAGTTTCAGAAGATCCCGTGATTTGCGCTCGGCATCCGATCGACTCATCCCGAGAAGCTTTACTGGCCCGATTGTCAGATTTTCCATCACCGACAAATGCGCAAACAGGTTAAATGACTGGAAAACCATATTCATCTTCTGACGGATTTTTGAAACATCCGCTTTCGGATCAAGAATATTGACCCCATCAATATGAATCGCTCCCCCGCTCGGACGATCAAGCAAATTGATGCACCGCAAAAACGTGCTCTTCCCGGTACCCGATGGCCCAATAATGGAAATCACTTCCCCTGATTTGATTTCTATGGTGACATCTCTCAGAACAACAAGATCACCAAATTTCTTCGACAGATGCTCTATCTTTATCATGCGACGACCGCCTGTTTTCTTTTGGATTTTGGATCGGTTTTCCGCTCAACGTACTCCAGTGACAACATCAGTACCCATGAAATGATGAAGTATAAAATTGCAACCATAATCAAGGGGAAAAATGCGTCGAAGGTGCGACTCCGAATAATATCACTCGCCTTCGTCAAGTCCTGCACGGCGATATATCCAACAATCGAAGTCATCTTGACCAGTGAAATAAACTCTCCCTTGTAGACGGGAAGAATTCGCTGGATTGTCTGGGGTAAAATAATATAGAGAAAGGTTCGCACCTTGCTGAATCCAAGCGAAATGCCGGCCTCGCTCTGGCCTTTGTCGATACTCGCTATGCCTGTACGGAATATCTCGGCAACATAAGCCGCAAAATTCATTCCAAAGGCAATGACTGCGACAAGAACTGGATCAATATTGACTGAGGCGAAAACGACATAGAAAATAAGCATTAAAAAAACCAGCACCGGTGTGCCTCGCAATATCGAGATAAACAATTTCGCTGGCAAACTCAGCATCACATTTTTTGACATTCGCATAAAACAGACAAGCGATCCAAGAAGCGTGCCGAAAATGGTGGAAAGAACAGAAATCAATACCGTTGTATTGAACCCGTCAAGCAAAAGGAGATAACGATGTTCCTGAATAATGTTGCTCTTGAAGCTGTTGATAAAACCGGTAATAAATGATGGTAATTCATCTCTCCCATCCTCATTCTGATCCTTTCCGGCAATATTTTTTTTTAGAGCAAACAACCAGGCATCTTCGTGATAATAAGGCTCAGAAAAAGCCACATGTTTTTTACGTTCCTCCGTCACCGACATGACTGCACCAATCATGTCTATCTTATTGCTCGCAAGGGCTGCAATCAGGCTGCCGAATTCGAGATCAACAAAGGTAACTTTTTTACCGAGATAGGCACCAAACCGTTCAAGCAATTCAATATTATAACCAACCAACCGATTATCCTTGACCACCGTAAAAGGAAGCCCATTATCACTGATAAGACCAATCTTGATTGAACCCGCCGATGCAGTATTTGGTATGAGTGGCATATCAGTTTCACCGTTTCGCATCCATCGTTGAATCATTTCGTCATTTTTACCACTCTGGCGCATCTCATTCATAAATTTGTTAAATGCTGTACGCAACTCACTGTTCTCAAGGTTAAAGCCCATTGCAACTGGAGTGGAAAACAAAGATTTCCCAATAAGCCCAAGATCATCATGACTGCGAAAAAGTACCAGCAACTCATCATAACTGTAAATAGCAGCATCAACCTTACCAGACTTGACCGCCAAAACAATATCTGAAGGAGATTTATACTGAAGGATCGTTGCTTTAGTAAAATTCTTGTTGGCATAAGCATCGTGGGTAGAGCCAAGCAGAACACCAATTCGCTTCTCTTTAAAATCATCAACAGACGCTAATGCTAACGGTTGACTTTTCTGACCGGCCACCTTCTTAGTAACGCTGTTTTGCCCGGAACGTTTTCTGACCAATGCTGAAATATCATTCTCAATATATGGAACAGAAAAATTGATGAGCTTTTTGCGTTCGTCCGACACATTAAAGTTTGAAAGGGCAAAATCAATTTTTCCTGATTGCAGAGCCGGAATCAAGGCTTCAAAATTCATATCAATGACCTGGATTTGTTTGCCGAGACGCTCTCCTATCAATCGAGCAATCTCAATATCTAAACCGGTCACTATTCCGTTAGCCTGAAAAGAAAAGGGCTCTATAGTTGCGCATGTGCCCAGTTTTAAGACACCGCTTCTCTGTATGTTACGTGATTGAGAAAGTTGTGGAGTTGTTGTATATGGAAAATCAATCCATTTTTTTTTCAGAGCTTCAAGACGACCCGCTTTTTTTAGCGCATTCAACACACCGTTTATTTCAGAAAGCAATTGAGTATTCTCTTTTCTTAGCGCAACAGCTACTTCAAGTTTGGCGACCGGCTTTTCAAGAATAACCAACTCAGGATTCTTGGCAACGATATTCAAGAGAACGCTCTTGTCATAAATAAATGCATCAGCCTGGCCACTCTTTACAGCAAGAGCCGCATCAGTTGAAGCTGACATAACCTGAAAAGTTGAGTGTGGAAAGTTTTTTCGGGCTGCAATATCTCCTGCAGAACCAGAAAGAACACTTATCCGCTGAGCATCAATTTGATTAAGCGCAGAAATCTCTGGAACTTCAGAAATACTCTGGTGAGATAATTTTACAACAGATCGATCATTCTCATTCTTGCTGCACCCACAGACAACAATAAAAAGCATCAAAAAAATGAAATTGAATACAGTGTTTTTCATCATTATCTCATTTATTCACTGACCAACGCTGCAATTCCCCCCTTGTAATAGGGATCAGAAAAAAGTACCTGTTTGGCACGTTCTTCGGTAATCGTGATGCATGCTGCAATCATGTCAACTTTCCCTGAAATTAATGCAGGGATCATTGCGCCAAACTCCATATTGACAATTTCAAGCTTTTTGCCAAGCTTTTGTGCAACATACTGTGCAAGCTCAATATCAAAACCAACAGGAAGCATTGAGCCATCGACAAATGAAAAAGGTTCTGTTATAGTTGCTGTACCAAGCCTGAGAACTCCGTTGTTGCCACTCAAGGGAATCTCTGGCATTTGGCCTGGATTGCCTGATTCAGGGAACCAGCGATGTATCATCTTGTCATAGATACCATTCCGTCTTAACTCATTCAAAACAAGGTCAATATCAGTTTTCAACTGACGATTTTGCAGTTGAACGGCGATACCGTAATTGTCACTTGTAATCATCTCTGGAAGAACTTTCAGTCCACTATTTTTTGCCGCAATATTTTTCAAAATTGGTTCATCATAAGCAACAGCATCTGCTTTACCTGACTTCACCGCCAACGCAGCATCCATAACACTGTTAAAATACTTGAATCTCGCGTTTGGTAATTTTGAAAGGACAAGTTTATCAGCAACTGTTCCTGTCGGAAGAGCAAACTCCTTCCCATTAAGCTGCTGAAGCGTCGTAATTTTATCTCGTTTGCTGCAGCCTGTTGACATAAAAAAAGCTGAAATCAAAAGAGCAAAAAAGAACGTCATGAATAAACTGATTTTCATGCTCCCTCCCACTGGTGTCCAACTGTTAAAAAAATAAATCTCTGTAGGTTATAATAATAAAAGAGCATACGGCGTTTTTTTGCCGTTACCGACTTGAAAATGCTTGCTATCTTCG
>CAILXE010000244.1 GCA_903838095.1 uncultured Chlorobiaceae bacterium | reverse complement strand
AAATGTTCGGACGGCATTTTTTCACCGGAGGAAATTGTTCAGAAAGCAGCTCTTGCCGGATTAAAGGCCATCAGCATTACTGATCATGATTCTGTTTTAGGTATTGACAAAGCAAAGCCATTAGCCTTGGGGAAAGGTATTGAGCTTATTCCAGGTGTAGAGATGAGCTCAACCTACAAGGGCTATGATATTCATGTCCTTGGTTATTTTTTTGATTATCAGCACTCTGAGCTGAAAGAGTATCTTGACCACTGCCGCCACCTGCGCACCGAAAGGGCAGAGCGCATGGTAAGTAAGCTTGCCAAAATGGGTGTTAAAATTGGTATTGAGCAAATCATCATCAAAGCCCAGAACGGCAGTGTCGGTCGTCCTCATATAGCTGCTGTGCTGCAGGATGTAGGCTATGTCAAAAGCTTCAGCGAAGCGTTCAGCAAATATCTCGGATCTCACAGTCCGGCTTATGTGAAAAGTATCGAGACGCATCCTGCTGATGTTATCAGGCTTATCAACAAGGCCTCCGGGCTCTCTTTTCTTGCCCATCCGGCCCAGAATGTTCCCGATGAGACCCTGAAACAGTTGATCACTTTCGGGCTTGATGGGATTGAAATTATCCATCCTTCTCACGATGCATACCGGCAAAACTACTATCGTGAAATTGCCAATGAGTACTTCCTGCTTTTTTCGGGAGGCTCAGATTACCATGGCATGAGAGAACGTGATGATGACGTTTTCGGCAAAGTGACGATACCCTATGAGTGGGTTAAAAAAATGAAAAGCCGACTTTTGCACGCATGAAAACACAACTATCCACAGACGTCACTCCCCAACGCTCGTTCTTTATGCCTGGCATTTTTTTCAGAATGCTTGGAAAGAAGCTTGTCCTGCAACTGAAAGATTTCTTTTTCACGATGCAGGAATTTTTTCTGTTTTCGCTTCGGGCGTTTATGGCCTTTCCAAAAACAATCAGGTACTGGCGGGATGTGCTTGACCAGGCCACAATATGCGGGACGGACTCCATTCCCATTGTGCTTGTCAGCGCTATCTCGATAGGGGCTCTTCTTGCCATTGAGGTTGGAAACCTGCTTGAGGATTTTGGAGCAAAAACAATGCTTGGCCGTTCAACAGCGCTTTCAGTGATCCGCGAACTGGGACCGCTTCTTATGGGTCTCATGCTTTCCGCAAGGTTTGGATCCCGAAATGGGGCTGAACTCGGCGCCATGCAGATTTCTGAACAAATTGATGCGCTTCGTGCGTTTGGCACTGATCCTATTGCAAAACTTGTCATGCCGCGCCTTGTCGCTGCACTCATCATGTTTTTGCCATTGACCGCGCTCTCAGACTTTGCCGGCCTGCAAAGCGCTGCATATATGGCCGAGCATTACCACAGGATAGACCCCGGAATATTCTGGAATGCGGTCTATCCCCGGCTTGCGCCCAAGGACTTTGTGGTCGGGTTCCTGAAAGCCCCTGTCTTTGCCGTCATCATAACGCTTGTCAGCAGTTTCAACGGTTTTGCTGCAAGGGGAGGAACAGCGGGTGTTGGTCGGTCGACCATTAAAGGTATAGTTGTTTCATCGGGACTGGTACTGATTGCCAATTTCTACGTTTCAAAGATAGTGCTGGAAAACATGTAAGATGCATGATTGAATTACGGAAGGTCGGCTTAAAATATGGCGAAAGGGAGATCCTTAAAAATATCTCGCTTACCATCAAGGACAACACCATCAAAGCTATTCTCGGCCCGAGCGGAGTTGGCAAAAGCACGATTCTCAAACTGATGCTTGGCCTGATAAAACCAAACAATGGACAGGTTATTGTTGACGGCACGGATATTACCTACATGAAGGAGACCGCCCTTTATGAAATACGTCGAAAAATGGGTATGGTTTTTCAGGGAAATGCACTCTTTGATTCTTTGACCATCAGCCAGAATCTTGGTTTTTTTCTTCGTGAGAACTTGAAGCTCCCGGAGGAAGAGATACGCCAAAAAGTGGCGGAACAGATCCAGTTCGCCGGGCTTGAAGGCTATGAAGATCAGCTTCCAGAAAGTCTGAGTGGAGGAATGCGCAGGAGAGTTGCCATAGGAAGAGCGCTGATTTTCAAACCTCACATGATTCTTTTTGATGAACCTACAGCAGGACTTGACCCTGTCAGTTCAAAGAAAATACTCTCGCTCATCAGCTCCCTGCGAAATAATAACAACCTTGGCGCTGTCATTGTAACTCATATTATCGACGACGTCTTCAATGTCGCCGATTCCGTTGCCGTACTCTACCAGGGTGAAATTATTTTTGACGATGTGACAGACAAACTTCATGATGCCAAGCATCCTTTTATACGCTCGATTCTTTCTGATAAAATTCTTGAATTATAACGTTCACTTAAGACTTTAACCTGTATGAAAAATCCGAACGCTTTGAAATGGAGCGACCTGAAAACCGGTATTTTTTTTGTTTTTGGCATTGGTTTT
>CAILXE010000243.1 GCA_903838095.1 uncultured Chlorobiaceae bacterium | reverse complement strand
GGAGTATTTTTGCCTCTCATACGCTTATTATCTACCCTGTCGTCAGCAAGCTTGGCATTGCCAAGAACAAGGCGGTCAATGTGGCGATCGGTGGTACCATTATTACTGATACCCTTGCGCTGCTGGTGTTGGCTGTTGTGGTCGGAATTTCATCAGGGGAGTTGACGAGCGGGTTCTGGATTCGCCTTGTCATCGGGATAACACTTTTCAGTCTGGTTGTTCTGCTGGTTTTTCCCGTCATTGCACGATGGTTTTTCAAGCGATTTGATGACAGCGTTTTGCAGTACCTTTTTGTGCTTGCCATGGTCTTTTTCAGCGGATTTCTTGCTGAAGCTGCCGGAGTTGAGGCGATTATCGGAGCATTCCTTGGAGGGCTTGCCCTCAACCGCCTTATTCCAAGAACATCACCACTCATGAACAGGATCAAGTTTGTCGGTAATGCCATCTTTATTCCCTTTTTTCTGATCGGTGTTGGTATGCTGATTAATATCCAGGCTTTCTTCAAGGGTTATGAAACAATTAAAGTTGCTCTTGTCATTACGCTGGCAGCTACGTTCGCCAAATATCTCTCAGCCTGGATTACCCAGAAACTTTTTGGTTTTTCTCTTGATCAGCGACGGTTGATTTTTGGGCTGATCAGTGCACACGCTGCATTGGCTCTTGCAACGGTACTGATCGGGTACAATATTATTATCACCGCATCAAATGGAGCACACGTAAGACTGCTTGATGAAAGTGTTTTGAACGGTACGATCCTCTTTATTCTTGTCACCTGTACGCTCGCAACAGTTGTCGGTGAAAAAGGTGCCCATAATATTGCTCTGGCCGAAACGGTTGAAGATATTCCTGTGCCAGGACTTTTGCCTATAGATGAACGGATACTGATTCATACAGACGAAATCAGTACCGTGGACGAGTTGGTTAACCTTAGTGTTACGGTAACATCAGATAAAACCCGACGAGGGATTTATGCCATGCACGTTGCTGATAACAGCATGTCCGATGAAATGGCTGAAAAGAATGCCGGGAAACTGCTCGAAAAAGCAGCGGTTGCTGCGTCATCGACTGATAACGAGTTGATGGGTCTCCTTCGCTATGACAGTGATGTCGCTAACGGCATTGCAAGTGTTATCAGAGAGCAAAAAATTACCGATCTGATTTTGGGTATTCACCACAAGAGTCCTCTTACCGAGAGTTTTCTTGGTAGTTCATCCGAAAAGATTCTTGGGCGGTGTAATGTGACAACGTTTATATATAAGCCAGCTCAACCTCTCGCCACGATCAGACGAACCATTATGGTCATTCCTGACGGTGCGGAAAATGAGATTGGATTTATGCTTTGGAGGCAGAGACTGACAAATATTGTCAAGAACACCGGTACCAAACTTGTGGTATACGCATCAAAACACACGATTTCCCTTTTGACAGAAGTCTATGCGGGGAGTATTCCAGATGCGGAGTATAAAGTGTTCGGAGGGTGGGATGATGTTCTGTTTTTATCCAGTGAGATAAAAAATGATG
>CAILXE010000242.1 GCA_903838095.1 uncultured Chlorobiaceae bacterium | reverse complement strand
GTGAATTAATGCTCAAAAACCTTAAAATTGACACCGTTCTACACATAAGAATTTTTTTTCAATCCGTTATCTGATCAAAAATGACGTTTTCGTGAAATTATACCTGTCGTAACAATATCTCACTTGTATTACTCTTGAAAAATCACATGAAGAGGGTATTTTTCATGCCCTAAAGAGGTGAGAGTGAATGCGTGTTTACCATAAGAGCATTTTTCCTTCAATACTCTTTTCTCCTGATTTTGTATATTGTTGACAACCGTTTCAGACAACCGTTTTAATGAAATCTTAACCGTACAACAACCATGGTAGCCAGAATTCAAAATCTTTACCTGTTCCTTGCCGGTTTGCTTGCTCTCTTGAGCATGTTTTTCCCTTTCTGGAGTTTCAGCGCCGGAAACCTCTTTCTCATCTCCGATTTTGGCTCTTCAACAATTCCGGATATGGTTTTTTCTGCCGCCAGTTATGCTGGGCTGATCTTTTCACCGCTGACAGCCATAATTTCGGTTGCTTCCATTTTTTTCTTTAAAAACAGAGTATTGCAGAGCAAGCTTATTTTGCTGGCCATACTTATCTTCCTCGGCGATCTTTTCTCCGGACTTACGGCGGCACACGTCATGAATCAGCATTTAGAACACATTGGAGCTGTCATAACGCACAAGCCCGAAGCTGGATTTTTTATCCTGCTCCCGGAACCAGTGCTGCTTCTGCTTGCGCTGAAAGGGGTAAAAACAGATGATAAAATCGCCAACGCATACAAAAGGCTCTGAAGATGCGTCTTGTCTGGTCAATCGGTGACCCTCACGGTATCGGGCCGGAAATAATCCTGAAAAGCTTTCTGAAGCTGGCGCATTCAAACCATTCGTTTCTTGTGGCGGGCTCTTTTACGGTGCTTGATTATTACAGAAAAGCACTTAAGCTGCCGGTCAGGCTGGAGCTTGTCAAGAGCGCAACGACCAGGGTCGATGAAGGAGTACTGCCTGTCCTGAGTATCGCTGAACCCGAAACCATCACGCCGGGCACTATTTCGAAAGAAGCCGGACGAATTGCCATAGAGTTCGTCAAGGCTGCGGCAGAGATTTGCCGCAACGGCCTGTGCGACGCTCTTGTTACTGCTCCAATCCACAAGGAAGCGACCGCAATGGCGGGATGTGCTGATACTGGTCACACAGGTTTGCTTGGCAGAATTTTCGGAATACCTTCACCGATCATGATGTTTTTTGATCCAGTTCTGGAACTCAGGGTAGCACTGGCCACCATACATGAACCGCTTGAAAAAGTGCCCGGACTGATCCGTTCAATGGACCTTGACGCTTTTTTCTCCACTCTCAACGAATCACTCAAAACTGATTTTGCCATTCCCTCGCCGCGCATAGCGGTTCTTGGAGTCAATCCCCACGCTTCGGACGGAGGTGTCATGGGAAATGAGGAGCAGGAGATTATCCGTCCCTGTATCGACAGACTCTCATCGCGCCTCAAAATCGAAGGACCATTTCCGGCAGACGGCTTTTTTGGTTCAAAAATGTACCGGAATTACGATATTGTCGTGGCAATGTATCACGACCAGGGGCTTTTGCCATTCAAGGTGCTCGCTTTCGACACCGGGGTGAACATCACGCTTGGACTACCGATTGTGCGGACATCACCCGATCATGGCACAGGTTTTGATATTGCGGGAAAAGGCGTCGCCTCTGAAAGAAGTTGTTATGAAGCAACACTCCTTGCCATAACGATTGCAGAGCACCGAATCAAACAAACAAAACAAACATTATGATCTCATTTACTGACGTTGATCTTGAGCTTGATAACAAACCAATTTTCGCCAATCTGAACCTTACCATTCAGCCAGGTGAGCTTGTCTATATTGTCGGAAAAAGCGGCACCGGCAAATCAACGCTGCTCAAGTCGCTCTACATGGATGTTTTTCCCAAAAAAGGTGAGATAAAAATTGCAGGGTACAGTTCGCGGACAATAAAAAAGGGACAGATACCGCTTCTGCGCAGAAAACTCGGCATTGTTTTTCAGGATTTTCGACTGCTCGAAGACCGCAATGTGTATGAGAACCTTGCTTTTGTCCTGAAAGTGACCGGAACTAAGGAAGAACTCGTCAAAGAAAAGGTAATGCACGCTCTCGAAAGAGTGGGGCTTGAACATGCCGCAAAACTGATGCCCCTTCGTCTCTCGGGCGGGGAACAACAGCGAATCTCAATTGCCCGCGCGCTGGTGCGTGAGCCGCTTGTCATTCTTGCCGATGAACCAACCGGCAACCTTGACCCCGATACATCACTCGAAATTCTTGACTATCTGAAGAAAATCAACCAGAAGGGAATCATCGTCGTCATTGGCACCCACGATTACGAACTGGTGCGCCACTCCCCGTTCAGAACCCTGCAGATCAGTGGGCAGAGTCTTGTGGAGACCACCATGGAAACATCAGCGACCGGGTTTCGGCCTGTGGCAAACACCAGCCCTTCATGATAAGCAAGCCTTCCGACCATCTCGAACAACATAAGGACACACCTCCCTGGCGTGTCCCGATATAAAAAAGTCACCGTTACGAGCACCCCGTCGTCATGCCGCAATCATCGCACACTTTGCAGGTGCCATTCTGCTTGACGCGCATGGACCCGCAGTTTTCGCACTGCTCTCCGGTATAGCCCTGCACTTTGGCCTGATAGACCTGGCTTTGGCGTGTTGCCGTATGCGCAGGCTGCTCAACATGCACGGCCAGTGACGGTTCTACAACAGGAGCATGACCATTCTCTCCATTGCTCTCCAGCAACTCGTCAACGGCCTTGACGTGCACAAAATCTTTGCGGCCGAGGTAGTCGAAGCCGATTGAGCGGAAGACATAGTCAAGAATGGATGTTGAATTCTTGATCGCATTGTGGCCCTGCACGGAACCCGCTGGTTCAAACCGGGTAAAGGTAAAGCTGTCAACCAGCTCTTCAAGCGGCATGCCGTATTGCAGCGCCTTGGAGGCAAGCACGGCAAAACAGTTGAGCAACCCCTTGAAGGAAGCGCCCTCCTTGTACATATCAATAAAAACCTCGCCAAGAGAACCATCTTCATACTCCCC
>CAILXE010000241.1 GCA_903838095.1 uncultured Chlorobiaceae bacterium | reverse complement strand
CTTGTCGCAAAAAGAAGGGCAAGGCCACTCAACAGAAACGCAAGCGCTGGATGGCGAAATTGATTATGAAAAAAGTTATAGAGATAAATGGTGAAACTGCCGAGCAGCCCCATCACACCAAACAGCAAAAAATGGCTGATCAGCATCATCCCCAGATAGTATTCTGCAAGAATCACAACCAGAAACAAGAGAACGCCACCGACAAAAATATAAAACCAGAGGCTGAAAAGCCGCTTTGCAAGTTCCTTTTTTGATGACCTGCTCCAGGCGTAGGTATAGAGAAAACCCATGACACTGATACTGAGAGGAAATGAAGATCCAAGAAAGTAGGAGGACTGTGTCACAAAAAAGGGAATCACCTCCTGCTCAGGAAACGCCTCTTTAAGACCGAGTGTAAAAAGTCCCAGATTGGCAACAAGCAGAAAAAGCACATCAAAAATATAAAATCGCACTGACACTTGATTCCAGATTTTCGGAATCGACAGCGTGGTAAAGATCTCTTTGAGAGGCCCGGCAACCAGAATCATGAGGAGTAAGCCTGTAAAAGCCTTTAACAGTGGCCAATCCATGGCAACCGCCACAGTAATCATGACAAGAGAGAGCAGAACAGTAGAGATATACCATAACTGCTTTGATGGATCAATTTTCAGTTCAGGATAAATTGCAGCAGTCAGGTAACGATTCAGAATAAGTATCGCAAGGTTGCCGAAACCAATAAAAAAGATATAGGGGTGAAGCTTCAGAAAAAAATAGTTGCCAGTCAAGACTCCTGAGGCTCCCATAAAAGAGGCAAGAGCAATAACTGCCACTGAAACAGTAAGAAAAAGTCTCGAAAGACTGTTCAAATCTTTGTCAAAACGAAGGAGAGTCATTCGATCAGATCTTTTGCTTTTGATTTATTCAACTCCAGAACGGCAATCACAGAAAGAGCTATCAATGAAACATTCAGCGTCAAAGGATTAAATGGCAAGGAATACATTGTTGGCTCAAACAGAGCGACAAACACAAGAAGTCCTGCCAAAGTCACGACATTGAGCAAGAATACCCAGCGCCAACTGGCAACAAGCAGGAAAAGTCCAAACAATATTTCAGCAACCCCGATCCAGAAAACAGCTTCACACGCCCACTGATAGACCGGGATAACATGGCCAAGCAGGTCGATTTCGCCGCTGCTTTGACAGGCTATTTTAGGCACAGCACCCTGGTAAACCCAGGAAAAGGCAAGCGCGAAACGACACAACAACAGAGCCGGAGTCTGCTTTGAGAAAAAGCCCATTGCCTCTCTTTTTAATGAAAATTGCAAAAAGCCTACAAGGCTCGCGTTTTTTTCTGCCTTGAAAACTTGCCTCGAACATTGTCGAACCAGACGTAAACAACCGGAATAACCAGCAATGTCAGAAACATTGAACTGAAAAGACCTCCAACAAGAGCGACAGAAAGTCCGGATTTCCATTCAGATCCTGAGCTTTGAGAGAGAGCAATAGGAAGAAGTCCAAAAATCAGTGTCAATGTGGTCATAAGAATAGGACGCAACCTCTCTTTTGCAGCTTCTATAATAGCAGCAGTGAGTTCCATCCCCTCATCACGGAACTTGTTGATAAAATCAACCAGAAGAATAGCGTTTTTTCCAACAAGCCCTACAAGCATGATAATTCCGAGAATAGTGAAAATACTTAACGACTTGCCGGTAAGAGCAAGTGCAAAAAGCGCACCGATTATAGCCAGTGGAATAGAAAACATCACCACCATCGGCCATACCCACGAGTCATACAACGCTACCATTATAAGATAAACAAAGATAATGGCAACAAGAAAAGAGAGCAGCAGTGTTGAATTTGACTCTCCCTGCCTCTTGAGATCAGACTCATAGGCATAACTCACGTTGGAAGGCATGAGAGCATTTTTTTTCATGTTCGCCATAACTCTCTCAATCTCTTTGCCGATGCTTCCGACAGGACGACCAACAACCTGGGCCTTGACCCACACTGCATTGTTTCGATCCTTCCGCTGCAACTGAGTATAGCCCCGATCCTGTTCAAAAGTTACAAACTGACCAAGACGAACCATATCGCCCTGCGGAGTGCGGAAAGTAATCTCCGAAAGCATCGAAGTATCCTGACGATAGTACTTGTCGAGCATGACCCTTATATCGTATTCATCACTTCCGTCCCGATATTTTCCAGCTTCATCTCCAGCATAAGCTGTACGCAGTGCTGCTCCAACATCGTTAATGGAGAGACCGAAAGATGCCATTTTTTCCCGATCGACCACGACGCGCATTTCGGGGCTCCCTACCTGGGAGGTCAATTTGATATCGGCTGTTCCTGAAATGGTTTTAATGCTGTCTCTCAATGCTTCGGCTACACGGGTCACCTGACTTCTCAGTGGCCCGCTGATAATAACTGCTACCGGAGTTTCATTTGCTGTTCCAAAAATACCAATCGGGTTGATGCTTGCCTTAAGGCCTGCAATATCCTGTAAATTGACCCGAATTGCCTGCATAATGGTGTCTGTCGACCGGGTTCGCTCATCCTTGGGTGTAAGCCTGACGTTCAGCTCTGAAATATTATCAGCGCTCTGGTTGAAAAAGCCCTCTGTTGATGCGCCAACATTAACCATCACCTTTTTCACTTCAGCCATTGAGGTGAGTCGCCGTTCAACACTGCGGGTTAGTTTGTTGGTCTCTTGAAGAGTGGTGCCGGGTTCAAGTTCCAGCTTGACCGCAAACTCGCCACGGTCTGAAACGGAGATAAACTCTCCACCGATAAAACCAAAAAATGGAAGAAGGAAAGAGAGAAACAGCAGAAGGATTGCACTGAAAAAAACTTTGCGGGGATTGCGAAGACTCCACTGAAGGAGATCAAGATAACCCTGACGCATACGCTGAAAATTGTCTTCAAAAGCAATGGCAAACTTTTCAACTGCATTTTTACCGGCAAACTTTTCGACTTTGGAAAAGCGCGACGCAAGCAGAGGTGTCAGAGTAAACGATACAAAAAGACTGACAAGAGTTGAGATGACCATCACAACCGAAAACTCCCGGAGAATATTTCCCACAATTCCGCTGACAAGCGAGAGCGGCAGAAACACAACCACATCAACCATGGTAATTGAAAGCGCGGTAAAAGCAATCTCGTTTCTTCCGGCAAGAGCTGCGGCTCGTGGTTCTTCTCCACGTTCAAGATGCCGATAGATATTTTCAAGGACAACAATAGAATCATCAACCAGCACACCAACAACCAGCGAAAGAGAGAGAAGCGTCATGAGGTTCAGAGAAAACCCGAAAAGGTACATCCCGATAAAGGTCGTAACAAGAGATGTCGGGATCGAAACAAGCACAATCAGGGAGTTTCGCAAACTATGCAGAAAGAGCATCATAACGAGAGCGACAAGCAGGATGGCAAGAAAAAGATCATGCTGCACTGCTGTGACTGCTTCAAGCGTAAAGGTTGAGGCGTCCTGTGCGATATCAAAGTGGAGATGGCTCTTGCTATAAAGTTTTTCAAGCTTTGAGAGCGCCACTCTGGCAAGACGACTCACATCAACCGTATTGGCATCACTCTGCTTCATGATCATAATGCCTACGGCACTTCGACCGTTTACCCGCGTAAGGGTTGTAATCTCCTTGAAACCATCCTCAACTTCAGCAACATCCCGCAGCGCGACGTTCCCTGAAGAGGTTGATCGCAAAACAAGATTTTTCAACTCATCAAGGCTGGTAAACTTGCCGGCAAGCCTTACCACAAACTGCCGGTCACTATCGTCAATTTTACCGGTAGGAAAATCATTGTTAGCCTTGCCAACCTCCTTGACGACATCCGAAACAGTGATGCCATAGCTCTGCAGCTTTGCCAAATCAACGTTGACCCTGATTTCCCGCTCACGTCCTCCAAGCAGATAGACTTGCCCGACCCCGCCAACACTTGCAAGCAGAGGCTTGATATCGTCCTTGAGCAGTTGGTAAAACTCCGCGTCAGGCAGTGATGAGGTCGCCCCGATACGCAGCACAGGAACTTCATCAAGGGCAAAACGGGTTATAACCGGAGCTTTTGCTTCGGTGGGAAAACGATCGCGCACTTCATTGATCTTGCGCTGGGCGTCCTGGAGTGCCTTTTCGATATTGGCTGAATTGGAAAACTCAATGGCTACAACCGACAAGCCTTCTGTTGAAGTCGAGGTGATTGAGGAGATTTTTTCAATTGCAGAAACAGCTTCCTCAACTGGTTTGGTCAGCGATGTCTCAACCTCTGCCGGAGAGGCCCCGGGATATCGAATCGAAACAGTAACAACAGGCGGCGTCATTTTCGGCAACAGCTCATACTGTAACTGCTGGTAGCTGAAAAAACCGAGGATACCGAGGACGGTAAAAATGACGACAATACGCGTCGGCCGTTTTATGGCGAGCTCGGTGAGCGTCATGGCTGTACAGAATTTTTCTGCTGGCTGATAACGATAACTTCAGCCCCATTATAAAGCTCGTTCTGGCCATTGATCACAACACTGTCCCCTGGAGCAAGTCCGCTGAGTACCTCCAGATGCTTTTGCTGCTCCATACCGGCAATGAATGGCGTCAAAAAAGCTTTCCCATGACGGACAAGAAAGAGTTCAGGCTTTTTTATTCCTGAAACAAGAGCGACACGAGGAACAAGAATTGCCTGACGGTTACCTTCGGACGAAGAGATTACCCTGGCAAACATTCCCG
>CAILXE010000240.1 GCA_903838095.1 uncultured Chlorobiaceae bacterium | reverse complement strand
TGGGCTTTTTAGCTCCCTTAATAAATATTCCGCACTCTGCTGATTGTAAATACTCAACTGTTTTTCTGATTCCTAACCGTGCAGCAGCCACATATAAAGCTTCAGTAGATTTACCCAACTCATCAGCCAAGACATCGGTTCTGATGTGAGGATATTTCTCCTTAAAAACTTCCAGTTGTTGATCAGTCCAGTTTCGCATAAAAACAAATCATTTATCTAACTGATTTTACTATTATTTGAGGCTTCAGTGCGCCTTTTTTTACCTTTTCGGTAAGTGCCGGAGATAATACCGAATTAACCAGAGAATCAACTGTTTTTGATTGTCCTTTATTTAGCTTACCATTAGCAATGTTGCCAACTTCAATTATATCCGAAACCTCAATACTTGGAATTTTGTAAGTAACCTTAATTTTCATGTTGTTGTTTTTAATAGTAAAAAAATTGCACCCTTCCCGGTCTCGAACCGGGACGATTGCCAATAGGGTTAAATGCTCGACATGTTCAAATCAATATTCTGATACTTCCCTTCAGCATCCTTCTCCCATATCCTGGTATACCTGGTAGTACTGTTAACCTGGATACTCTTTTTGATGAGCTCAATGGCCTCAACCCATAATGGATGCTTAATATTCATTCTGAAGAGCGAGAAGATCCTCTTGTTGTCAAGTTTTCCCTTATCGGTCGAAAATGCGGAGTTAATGAGTTCTGCAACATCCCGGTCGGTACCCTCCATTTTTAATTCGATATACTCATTAAGCTTGGTCTGGGCAAGGGTAATGTTATCATCAAACTGGAAGCGGTCACTCACCTTAACTTCAATTTTGATTGATTTATCAAAGCTACAAATGGTAAGGTTGCCCTTGCGCTCATCTGTATCAATATTGGCCTCTTCCAGCATCTTGTAAAAAACTATATCAACCTCGGTCATCAGTTCCTTTTTAAACTTCGTGAGCTTTGCGCTGATAACCTTGGCTTCCCTGATGGTTTTTAAAGTCAGTTTATCTTTCATTTTATCCAACTCCGACACAAACCTGTCAGGTATATCGTGTCCGTGGTGATCTTTCCAAAATTTTCCCATATAATTAATTTTAAATGTTGCTAATGTAGGGACAGGTCACGACCTGTCCGTTTTAAATTGTCCGTTTTATATTAATTCTACAAATTCAATCCCCAACTGATCGGCTATCCAATTGGCTTTTTCCCTGCATTCCCAATACGATTTTTTAACAATCGGATAATTAGGGTTGCTATGGTTTCTAACCACTGCTTTTTTAAGTTGCATAAGTTTGTGTAGTAACCCATAATACTCCTCTGTTAATGATTCTTTGCTTTCCTGCAACGAATCTGCTTTGTTAATGTCTGCCATAAGTATCGCTGTTTCAAATGGTGATAAAATGCCGTTTCTGACCTCTTTCACCTCCCCTTGAGGGGAGGCTGGGAGGGGTCTTCTAAATTCTGTATTCTGTCTTCCGTTTATCATATCTCTACCTCCTCCAACTCAGGTTTAAGTTTTAATATGTCGGCTCCTTCATGCAAAATGTCGTTATATACTTCTACCGTTGGTGTAAATATTAAGTTGTGAAACACATAGTGCATGTATTCGGCAAGACTTAATGCCGAAGTTCCGGCTTTTACATTTGGGGTGTTTCGATTTGCCAATAATTGCAAATCGAGTAAATACAGTTGATGCCTGAACCATTTATGAAATATCTTTGAAAAAATAAAGACTTTATCCTGGCTCTTAA
Organism: uncultured Chlorobiaceae bacterium; assembly: GCA_903838095.1. Lineage (GTDB taxonomy): Bacteria > Bacteroidota > Chlorobiia > Chlorobiales > Chlorobiaceae > Chlorobium. The sequence continues at coordinate 3,019 of CAILXE010000240.1, read as the reverse complement.
CTACCCTGAGTTTCCTGAAAGAAACCCATTCACATGCGAGCTCGAATATAAATTCATCGTATTCCTGTTTATTCATCCAGAGTAGTGCCATTATCTCCTCACGGGTTGCCTGAACGTCAGAATCAGTTTCGGTTATGGTTGTGGAACTCATATTAAACCTCCTTTTCTTCTGAATTCTGCGTTCTGGATTCTGGATTCTGATATCGGAGTTTCTTAACCTGTCTGCTGATGGTGCGCAGGTCACCTATGGTTGTTTCGGTTTTTAGTTTCTTTATAATTGTTTGTTGTACGTTCTTATCAGTAACTCCATTCACTGTAAGTATCTGTTGAGCCATGTTTTCGAACTCCTCAATCTGATCTTTCAGGTTAACCGGCATTGCCCTGGAAAACAACTTTCCAAAACGACTAAAGGTTTCTTTATATCCTACCTTACGGCAACGGATCCCACGTTCAAATTTTGCTTTCAATCCGTCGGATCCCAAAACATAAAAACCGCACTGATCTTCTAAGCCGTTCCAAATTCTTTTAATTTCAAGTATTGCTAAATCACCTAAATCACCAGCCTCGTCAAGAATAATAAGAGGTTGCGACATAAGCGACAGGGCATATATCGCATCCGAAAGAATGTCATCGTATCTGCCAATCGGTTCAACACCCACGGCTTGAGCAATAGCCATAATAAGCCTTGTTTTAGAGCGTGTGTGGGTGCAGTCAACATAAAACACATTGGGATTATTAAGGGCAAATTCTTTACAGGAGTATGTTTTCCCGATTCCAACCTCATCACACATAATCCCTGCAATACTAAGTTCCTTACAGGCTTTTAGTTGAGTGTCAACAAACCGCTTAACAAGCGTGTCAGCCGAAATCCATTTAAAGGAATCATCCTTTAAAAACCCACCGATCCGGGCAAGCCTGATCCACTTACTGTTCCCGATAAGTTGCGGATTCTTAACAAATGATTTATTCCTCAAATTCGAGATGTCAGCCTTATCCAGGTTAACCGATTTTGAGAATTTCGCCTGGCTGTCAAAGCCCGACTTCTTGAAGCGTTCAAGGATCAGTTCAGCTATCCTTAATTTGTCTTCATTTGTAAATTGTTGCGTTTCAGTTGTCATTTTAGTTGTTGTTTTATTCTGTCTTCTGAATTCTGTATTCTGTATTCTGTATTCTATGTTTAAAGAGCATTTAAAGCCCTGTCTTCAATCGTGCCTTCCTCCTTTTGTTTTTTTATTGATTTCTTACCTGTTGCTGATCGAGCGGAGTCCATTTCGGCAAACAGTTTCTCTTCCATACTCTCGTTATACTTATCTTTAACCTTACTGCCATCCTTAACCACTAACCCATACTGAAACACATCTGCCGATTCAACAACCTTATCCCTGAATTCATCTGCTTTGTCGACAAATGTTAGCTTTCTGTTCTTATGATGTCCTAATGCAAGGTCAGTTTCCGGAGTTGCTTCAGCTGATGTCTTTGAAGCCTTATCGGTTCTCTTACAGGTCATTAAATACTTGCAGTTTTTGGTATAAATGTCAGCGTGATCTTCATCGAAACAAACAATCACCGGTAGGTTACCCTGATATCCGGTTTCTTTAGTCAGGAAACTTATGTTTTCATCATAGTTAGGAATTGTATACCAGTAGTACTTCCTGTTTAATTCATTACCACGGCTGAGTTTGATAAAGCTTCTCTGGTAAGACAAATCTGTTTCCGAACGTTCACCAAAACAGAACCTCAACACCTTGTCACTCAACATCTCAGCTTGAGGATTCATATTCTCGCTAAACCTGTCGTTTGGTGATCTTCCCTGCCATTCAGTGGCATTCCATTTATCAACCAGGTTCATCAACTTCAGATAAGCCTCATCTCTCGATGGTAAATCCTTATTTTCGGGGAAGTAATCCGGATTCGACTTGTAATTTATGTTGTGGGCATTGAATCCTGAGTATACCCATTCATCATTATCTCTCGAAAACTCAGTAAGCAACCTCACGTATGTTTCAGCAGGATTTTCCTGCGAATTGCCCGGGGTTATAGTCCTCCACTTTTTCGATATCATGTTTAGCATCTGTGCCGATTCGGAAGAAGTAAAGCCGGATCCGTTATCTGTGATCAGTTCACAAAATTCTCGTCTGCCGGTAGTCTTGATTGCGTTCTTAAAAGCCTCTCTAACCAATTCCGGTGTCTCATGTGTGCCGATGGAGTAACCTATGATCTTACGTGAGGCAACATCCGACACCCTAACCATATACAATGTCTTCTTACAGGTTTCTCCGGCTTTATTCTTAAACTGGTATGCGAGTTTGCTTCCTGATCCGTCAGCAACTACCAGACTTAATCCCATCTGAACAGCAAATGCCGGAACGTAAGGCATATATTCATCATTAAAATGTTTGCCTCCATCACGCTCCTTACTCATCAAAGCCCTGTTATCGAACCGGTTACTATAGGATGTAAAGGTTCTGAATGATATCGGATCAATTCCTTTTCCCTGTAATTCGGGTAAATACTCGTTATTATATAGGTCGTATTTGGTTCTTTTGTTGCTTTTAAACGGATTCATCCACAATTTATAGATCATTGCCTCGTGAACATCAAATGGCATTAGTTCACCGGTCTCCGGATGAACAATTTTCATCTTACCTACCTTACGGGCGTTCGAATTACCATGTTTGCCCGATACAATGTAATTTCGCTGTTCATTAACCCCATTCCTCGGATAATCATATAATTTATGGTATAAGCTGTCAGTTGTGTTGATTCTTAGCCCCTCAAGAGGCTTTTTTGCCAATATTTCAGCACAAATGCTTAAAAAATCTTCTTTTTTGTTCAAATTGAGGCTTTTATAGTGATTATTGTCATAATAATCAGCTAAAAACCTCATCCATGCCATGCTTTTAGTCAGTTCAGCAGCTATTTCAGCAGGAAATTTAACCTCCGATTCATACATATAATATATAGTATCGTGGTTGTTGGTGTATTCCTTAACCTTTTTTTCAATAGCAGCTATTATTTG
>CAILXE010000239.1 GCA_903838095.1 uncultured Chlorobiaceae bacterium | reverse complement strand
CTTGCTTCGATTCTTAGATCGAGAAGAATATTCATCACCCTGGAAAGTTTGTTTTCACACACGTCAAGATCTCTGTTACCGGATTGACCATCTTGATTGAGGATACCAAGTGTCTCTCGTCCCGCTCGGTCCAGGAATGCCTCAATGACGTTGCGAGCCGTATCAGAAAGCCCTTCGTTGCGATCAAGTGCGGCATTTATGGCTTTTGACAGTTCGAAAAGCACTGCGATTGCGACTGGTGTATTGAAATCATCATCCATTGCCTCTGCAAAGCGAAGAATGAAGGATGAGCAATCAAACTCACCGGTTCCCGGTTTTTGTTCACGCAGGCGCCTTTGAGTGTCATGAAGTTTCTCAAGTCCGGTAGTCGAGGCCTTTATGGCAGTTTCTGAATAGTCGAGTTGTGAACGATAGTGAGATTGCAGAATGAAAAATCGAATCACCACAGGGTCTGTCGTTCTGAAGATATCTTTCAGGTTGACTGAATTTTTCAGGGACTTCCCCATTTTAATGCCATTGATCGTCACCATGTTGTTGTGCATCCAGAACCTGACATACGGCTTGCCGGTTGCTGCTTCAGACTGGGCAATTTCACAGTCATGGTGAGGAAATTTGTTTTCCATGCCGCCACCGTGAATATCAATCGTTTCGCCAAGATATTTCATCGACATGGCTGAACATTCAAGATGCCATCCGGGATAGCCGACGCTCCACGGAGAATTCCACTTCATCAGGTGCCGTTGATCTGCCTTTTTCCACAGCGCAAAATCGGCGGGTTCCCTCTTTTCAGATCGTACACCTACCCTGATACCTGATTGCATGGCCTCCTGGTCGGTGCGTCCCGAAAGTTTGCCATATTGACCAAATGATTTGACAGAAAAATAGACATTGCCATTGACTTCATAAGCGTAGCCGCTTTTGATCAATCTTTCGACGAGAGCAATCTGTTCCGGAATGTGGGCAGTGGCTGCCGGAGCAATATTGGGACGCAGAACTCCAAGCCGATCCATATCTTCATAGAAACTGCGAGTATAGAACTGGGCAATTTCCATTGGGTCTGTTTTTTCAAGCTGGGCCTGTTTCATGATCTTGTCTTCCCCCTCATCAGCATCATCGGTCAGATGTCCCACATCGGTTATGTTTTGTATATATTTTACCCGATATCCGCTTATCCGCAGCCAGCGGACAACAACATCAAATGAGACATAGCTTTTCGCGTGGCCGAGATGAGAATGGCCGTAAACGGTCGGGCCGCAGACATACATGCTTACGATGTCCGGATGGAGAGGTTCGAACTTCTCTTTTGTTCTGCTGAGGGAGTTATAAATGAAAAGTGACATCTTCTGCTGTTCTGCCTTTTTTCTTGGGGTGAAGTGATCGTGTTTGTGTAAAAAGTCCGATGAAAGTTAAACATTTGGGTTTTTAACGCAAGGTTTTTAGTTTCCTTTTTATTCCTCTTTTTTTGAGACCGCTTTCCATGGTATGAAGATTACTGTTGCTGCCTTTCACATCAGTGTTTCCGCTCTTTCAGGGCTTCCAGAAGAATCTGTTCCTGAAATTGTTTTTACAGGAAGGTCAAATGTAGGGAAATCTACCCTTCTCAACTCTCTCACCGGGGTAAAGGGTTTGGCCAAAACCAGCGCAACTCCCGGCAAGACAAGGTTGATCAACTATTTTTGGGTTAATCACGAATTTTATTTTGTCGATCTTCCGGGGTATGGTTATGCCGCAGTTGGTCATGCAGAGAAAGCTGCCTGGGGTCATCTGCTGGCATCCTATATCGAGAGCCGGAGAACGATTTCACTTATTGTGCTGCTGCTCGATTCCCGCCATCCATCCATGTCTTCTGACCGGGCGATGATAGATTTTCTTGAGTTTCATGAAAGACCTTACGGGATTGTTCTGACCAAGTATGACAAGCTGACACAAAAGGAAAAGGTACACACCAGGCGCATGATGGAAAGCTCTGCGACAAAAGCCAAATTTATTGTAAATTATTCATCTTTTTCGGGCAAGGGCAAGGATGAGCTTCTGGCTCATTTTGATCATTATATCTAGTCAATAAAAACAATCGTCGTGGAATCAAAAAAATTCAGGGCACCGTCACAGTCGGCAACCGTGATTGTCGGCACACAGTTCGGTGATGAAGGGAAAGGAAAGCTTGTTGACTATCTTTCTGACAAGTATGATATTGTTGTCCGTTATCAGGGGGGGGCTAATGCTGGCCATACGATCTGTTTCGACAATAAAACCGTCGTTCTGCATCTGATT
>CAILXE010000238.1 GCA_903838095.1 uncultured Chlorobiaceae bacterium | reverse complement strand
TTGGAGCAATCATCATCTATCTCCCCATTCAAACGTTGTTTCCGACGGACTCGCCTGTTTTAAGGCTGTCAAAAAAGCCAACTGTTCCCATGAACGCCATGTTGTTGGAGGAGGGAAAAAAGCAGTAGAGCATCCCTCTTTTAAATGGGTTAACACGATACTCGGGAATTTGAAAAATTCTCTCAGGGGAACTTTTCACACCTTTCAGGAAAAGCATATTCCACGATATCTTGCAGAATTCCAATATCGCTTTAATCGTCGCTTTGATCTGCAAAGCCTGCTACCGCGGTTGGCCTATGTAGCAGTTCGAACACCTCCTATGCCAGACCGTTTACTAACTTTGGCTGAGAAAGAATGGTAATCAAATAGAAATTTATGTTATTGTAAAAAAATCAAGTCATTAGGATGTTGTTAGAGTTCAACTGGCTATGCCAGTTGAATAAACTTAGCTTATAAATTATTCCAATTCACGCTGAACCAAAAGACAAGAGGATCATGAGTGTTTTTTTATCATGTATTATCACTAGCGTCCCAACGTTTGAAACAGAACATCATATAACTTGCCGTAAATTAAAATAAAAAAAGACAAAATGTCATTTAACGACTTGAAGAATTTTCCAAAGATCAGTCATCTTCGCGCAACCATACGAGGAGGCCTGAACGATGTACACTGGAAAACTTATTTTCTCTCTCAAGTGACGGCGCATCTTCCGCTTCATGTCTTTCATCAATGTGTCAATCGCTATCACGGTGATTTCAAGGTCAAGGAATTTACCTGTCTCGACCAGTATCTGTGTATGGCCTTTGCTCAACTCACTTATTGCGAAAGCCTTCGAGATATCGAGGCCTGTCTTCATGCCCAGAAAAACAAGCTCTACCACATGGGTATCCGCGCGCCTATTTCTCGCAATACTCTGGCCAATGCCAACAAAATTCGCGATTGGACATTTACGCCGATCTTGCCCAATCCCTTATTCCGACCGCCAGAAAACTTTATGTGAACGACGACTTTTCCCTGGAACTGGAAAACACGGTCTATGCACTGGATGCCACTACTATCGACCTGTGCCTCTCCATGTTTCCGTGGGCCAACTTCCGCAAGAGTAAAGGGGCCATCAAGCTTCACACCTTACTGGATCTACGGGGCAATATTCCAACTTTTATCCACATCTCCGACGGCAAGCTTCACGAGGTCAACACCCTCGACATCCTACCATTAGAAGCTGGGGCCTTTTATGTCATGGATCGAGGGTATCTGGATTTTTCCCGACTGCACACAATCTCACAACACAGTGCCTTTTTCGTGATCCGAGGCAAATCCAACCTCAAATGCCGGCGGGTTTATTCGCACCAGATAGACCGAAGTACGGGTCTGATTTGCGACCAGTCGATCATGCTCACCGGCTTCTACCAAAAGAAGGATTATCCCGACAAACTGTCGCCGGATAAAATATTACGATGCCAAAAACGACAGAACGTTCGTGTTTCTGAGCAACAATTTTTCTCTGCCAGCCACAACTATTGCCGAATTGTACAAGCAACGCTGGCAAGTGGAGCTGTTTTTCAAATGGATCAAACAGAACCTGCGCATCAAAACTTTTTACGGCACATCGGAAAATGCGGTTAAAGCCCAAATCTGGATTACCGTTTCAGTCTATCCGCTTGTAGCCATCATGAAAAAACGGCTCAAAATTGAAGCCAGCCTCTACACAATTTTACAGGTCTTGAGCGTGACCATCTTTGAACGAATGCCATCATTACAGACACTTACAAGAGAAGATTACAAAGCCAAGGTCGAGACTAAGAGTAAACAGTTGTTATTGTTTGATTAAACGATGGGACACTAGTGAATTTTGTTACCGGTTCAATCGTCGTCTTTGGGAACATGAGTTGCCGATGCGTTTACTGAATGCCTGTTTGGCTCATGTTCCGGTTTAACTGAAAATAGAGCAGAGCCATATTTGACTTTTAGCAGAAAAAATAGATTGTTGTTACGTAAACGTCACTTGTTATTTACGGATAAGATCTAAGTTAAAAAACTTGGGGAGCTCCAAATAAACTCAGCACGAACGAAAATTCAATATTTTGCGAGAGTATCAAGGCTGAATTGAAAAGAATCCACAGAAACCATGAAGGTGCTTATTTCATAAAAGCCTACAAATCAATTCAGATAATACCAAACTTCTTCAGTACCAGCACGACAAGGGCGAGCAATCCAAGAAGCAAGAGGGCAGCCAGCGTGCCCTGTAACTTCCCATTACCAATTTTGGGTAATGTTTGTCTGGTATCCGAGGCGGCGGTGCGAAGCTGGCAAACTCCACAGTAGAGTTTTGCATCGACTTCCTGCAAAAATGCTGGATGGAAAGACTCGCCACAACCAGTGCAAACACAGGTAGAAATGACAGTTGACTCAAGCCCTTCAGCTTTCGTTTTCATCTTTTTGACGTCTTCTGTAATTCTTTCGTCTGCAAGAGGTAATGTCGTTTCAAACTTAGACTCGGGAATAAATACAGGCGAGGATTCCGCTTCTGGCAACAACTCGGTCAAAAGCTCAGGTTTCAATTCGAGCTCGGGAGTGGTAACAATCACCCACTCTGAATCTGGCTCAGATTCAGGTTCGGGAATAACCTGACCCTTAATTTCCATCTCTAACTCGGATTCGTGAGTAACAACAACCACCGATTCGAGATCTGGCTCCATCTCTAGCTCAGAAACAAGTTCAACTTCTAACATCGGTTCGGACTCGGGAACAATTATGGCCTCTTTCTCTGATTCGGGCACAGGGAAAAGCCACTCCTCTTCTGGAAGAGACTCAACACCACTGGCTTCCAACGCTAATGCACCCTCCAAATAATCCATTTCATCAACAAGCACAACATCCCTGACCGCCGGTTCAGTCAACAGATCCTGCGTCAAAAGAAAAACCTTTTCACATTGCGGACACCGAAGTTTTGTGTCAACAAAAGCCCCCCCTACCGAACCAATGACTCCACAGTGCGGACAGCCAATCTTCTGTTCCGTGACCTTGAAAACCTTGTCACATTGCGGGCACCGGACTTTTCCTCCGGGCATGGAATCATGCACGGAACCAACTACTCCGCAATAGGGACAAGTTATCTTCATGTAAACCTCCAACTCAAATATTGTGTTTACTTCATCATGTACATAAAAAAGGGAATCTTTTTAAGATTGTAGTATAAAAAACAAAGCAAATCAAACAGGATTTCTTCCCTGATACAAATTCAGATTTCCATCTTTAAACTGGAGTTTAGAGTTCCATGGTCCTCCCCATCATTACGATGAGGGCGGGAAACTTCCCGCGATATTGCTCTCTGACATAGGATCTATGCGACATTCCGTATCAAATTGTTGATATGGTGGCGGTTCAGCCGAAATTGGTGGCTGGAATTTACGGTACTTCGGGTTCCACCACTCTCTTATTTGAACATTGCCTAAAATATTTTATGGCTCTGCCCTATTTTCAGTTGAATGATTATCTTCATAACAAGACCAAGAAACCAAGCGAATAAAGGAGGT
>CAILXE010000237.1 GCA_903838095.1 uncultured Chlorobiaceae bacterium | reverse complement strand
GCGGTGTCTTTACTAAGCACTATCAGCGATGCACCCCAGAGCACAAAGTATACATAGAAGGCGGACACAAGATTGCCTTAATGAACGATCTTAATTATTCTTTTTATCGAATAGTAAAAACATCTGCTGATACTTATTCTGGTATAGTTGCTGTTGATAACGTGGGTGATTATGATGATCCTGTTATGAAGGATCATATTGTTGTTCCAAATGAACATGCGGCAGGAATAAAAAAATCCATGACTATTTTATAGGCGTGTTTTGAAAAATATGAAACGCGCTCCGCGCAGCATACTTGTTATTGTACAACGATCGAACGGTGATGTTTTTCTCAGTTCGCCGCTGATCGAAAGGATTTTTCAGGCCTATGATAGTCCTCGTATTGATCTTTTGGTCAACAGCGATACTTTGCCGATTGCACGGACGTTGCCGCATATCGTTGAGATTCATCATTTCACTTACACTGGTGAAGGAACAGGGCGGGGGACCCAGACGTCAGCCCTCCTTAAAAAAATTGTTCGTCGCTACGATCTGAGCATCAACCTTACAGCGAGTGATCGCTCAGTGTTGTTCGCTCTTGCTGCTGGGCACAGGGCTATCAGCGCAGTGGAGAGTGACAGGAAAAAATCATGGTGGAAGCGGTTGCTTCTTTCGGAGCACTACGATTTTGACTCCGGGCGGCACATAATCGAGAATAATACTGCGGCTCTTGGTCTGTTGGGCATTGGCAACGGTCAGCCAACGGTGAGTTCTTACTATTCCGGGATGGCAGCCCAAAACGCCAGCAAGATGCTGGACAGTCGTGGTATATCGGAATTTATAATTTTTCATCCTGGGGCCCAGTATGAATACAAAGTTTATCCCGAGCAGCTAAGAAATGAGCTGCTCCAGAGACTCGATGCTCTGGGTGTGCCCGTGGTCGTCACAGGATCAAAAAGTGTCCTTGATCTGGAGATTAAACGAAAACTTCCGAAGTTAGTCAATGTTTACGATTTCATCGGCGAGACCAGTATGGAGGAATTGATTGCGCTCAGTGACCGTTCTTTTGCCTATATTGGCGCGGACACGCTGAATATGCATATTGCGGCTTCGCAAAATAAACGCATTTTTGCCATTTATGGGCCAACCATTCTGAGCATGTGGTCGCCGTGGTGCAATGAGTTTCATATCGGTACACGTTCAAACAAACCAGTGCAGACCTATGGTAACATCACTATTTTTCAGGCTGATATGACTTGTGTCGCCTGCGGCAAGGCGGGTTGTGACGACCATCATGGAGCAAGTGAGTGCCTTTACCATATTGATCCCAATCTCATCTTTAATGAAATCAGAGAGTGGCTAACAACATATCGGTAACAATTCTTACCAAAAATTCTGCTGCCTATCTTGCCGAGTGTCTGAGTGCTCTCGAAGCGTTTGCTGAAGTGGTGATTATTGATAACGGATCGACTGATGATACGATAGCTATTGCTTCCGGGTTCAGGAACGTTACTTTTCACAAGCACCCGTTCATCGGATTCGGGCCACTGAAAAATATGGCGGTTGATATGGCGTCCAACGACTGGATATTGTCGGTGGACAGCGATGAGATTATGACACAGGAGCTGGCGCATGAAATTCTGGGCATCAATCTGGACAGCAACATCGTTTACGTGATGGAGCGTGATAATTATTACCACCATAGGCTGATTTGTGGTTGTGGCTGGGAGAATGACCGGGTTGAACGGTTGTTTAACAGGAAGAGTACCCGATACGACGACAAGCAGGTTCATGAAGGACTTGCCATGAATGGCAACCTGAAAACCGAGCTGTTAACGGGCAGGTTGAAACATTATCCCTACGATAATGCGTCGCAGCTTCTCCAGAAAATGCAGCATTATTCCACGCTCTGGGCTGAGGAGTATCGTGGGCAAAAAAACGCTTCGCCGTTCAAGGCCGTGCTTTTCGGAATGCTGACGTTTTTCAAATCTTACCTGCTTAAACATGGTTGGCGATACGGTTATGAAGGGTTGCTGATCTCGGTTTCAAATGCGAACGGCGTTTTTTATAAATACATCAAGCTTTATGAAGCCGACAGAGCACATCACTTGTAGCCTCGTTATCACGACCTATAATTCACCTGAAGCGCTCGAACTTGTTCTTCGTTCAGCACTTGTGCAGTCCGATCCTCCGTGTGAAATTATCGTTGCCGACGATGGCAGTACGTGCGATACGGCGAAGCTTGTTGAAACACACCGTGCAGCCGCGCAAATACCGGTGGTTCACGTCTGGCAGGAGGATCTGGGGTATCGGTTAGCCGCGTCAAGGAACAGGGCGATTGCGGTGGCAAAGGGCAATTATATTGTCCTTGTCGATGGCGATATGCTTCTGCATCGAGACTTTATGTATGATCACAGGCATCTTGCGATTACAGGGACGTTTATTCAGGGGTCAAGAGCACTCCTGTCACAAGAACATACCCCGAAAAGAATTGCAACGAAGAATATTTCGTTTTCACCGTTTGGAAAGGAAATTGAAAACCGAAAAAATGCTTTACGTCTTCCGTTGCTTTCAAGCCTTCTTGCGTTGAAGACTCGATCTCTTCATGGTATAAGAGGTTGCAATATGTCGTTTTTCAGAAACGACTGTATCCGGGTTAACGGATTCAATGAAGATTTTACTGGATGGGGGCGGGAAGACAGCGAGTTTGTCGTCAGGCTTCTTCATAGTGGTGTTCTGCGGCGAAATGTCAGGTTCAGCGCTCTTGCCTGTCATCTTGGGCATCCTGAGAATCCGAGGCACTCGCTGGCCGAAAATGACCGGATTCTCGAGCAGGCCATTGCCGGAAAGCTGACCACGTGCCGGAATGGGATCAACAAGTATCTTGCACTATAAACACTATTATGAAAATCAGCGCTTTTACCTTCATCAAAAACGGGATGATCCTTGGTTTTCCATTCAGGGAATCAATTCGTTCTGTGTTGCCGATAGTCGATGAATTTATTGTCAATGTCGGGGATAGTGATGATGATACTCTCGAAAAGATCATGGAGATCGGCGATCCGAAGATACGGATCATCCGGTCGTGCTGGAATGACAAGATGCGGGTCGGGGGCTATGTGTATGGCCAGCAGAAAATGATTGCCCAGTTTAACTGTACTGGCGATTGGGCTTTTTATCTTGAAGGAGATGAGATTGTGCATGAGGACGATCTTCAGAAAATTGTGGAAGCATGCCGTCGTCATCTGGATGACGAGCGGGTCGAGGCGCTGACGTTCGACTATTATCATTTCTATGGCAATGCCTGCAGTTATCTCGATTCGCCAGGCTGGTATCGACGTGCGGCCCGGATTATCAGAAATTCAATAAGATCTTATGCTCCTGATGGTCTTTACTGGCATGTGCTGACCGACAAAAGCAAAATTTCCCGTTATCCGAATGCCGCTCATACCGGTGCTTTCATTTACCACTATGGTTGGGTTCGAAGCGAGGAGGAGATGAACCTTAAATCAGAGTATGTGCAGAAGTATTGGAACAAAAACCATCAGCAGATTGACTACCGCCAGATTGATCAGAACATTATCCGTCAGTTCAAGGGTTCCCATCCTTCAATTATGAGCGCATGGATTCCGAAAGAGAGAGGACTTTTTCAGGCAGATCCAGATTACGTGCTGACGCATCGAGAAAAAAAGCATCGCCTCATGTTGCGGCTTGAACACTGGTTCGGGCTGGAATTAAGTAAAAAACATTTTGTTGCCCTGAAACCGTGATCTCCGGCACATGCTGGTGATTTGCTATAATGGCAATCAGTTCTAAAAGTTTATTTTTGCACGCATATATACGTCGGGCAGAGCGCTTTTTCTGCTTTGGCACCATGATTAACCATACAGACTCAGTTTATGGATTCCTCCATTGTTCTCTTGCCAAACTGGATAGGAGATATGCTTCTTGCTCTTTCCGTTGTGATGCGATTCCCCCAAAGTCGGCGATCACATACGACACTTCTGGTTCCTGTGCAGATGAGTGGTTTGGCAAGGATGTTGTGCGATTTGCCGGTGATTGAGTATGGCCGCAGTGATGCGCACAATCGACGGCAAGCTCTGGAAGCAGTGCGTGCAGGTGGATTTCAGACCATGTATCTACTCCCTTTTTCGTTCTCTTCGGCATGGTTTGCGATGCAAACAGGGGTGCCTGTAAGAAGGGGACTGTCTCGTGAAATGCGACGCTTTCTTTTGACTGATCCATTGCCAAAAGATGTTGTTAACACTAATAATAAAAAGTTATATCACATCACCCGGGAGTATGCTGAGATTCTTGATTCACCCTTTTCACCACCTGAAGAGTGGAATGGCGTAACGGTTGAACCGGACACGAAGTATATCGGCTCAATTATTTACTGCCCTGGTGCATCATACGGGCCTGCCAAGAAATGGCTTCATTTTTCTGAACTCGCGTTGTTGCAGGATCGTTATAACATTGTCATCCTTGGTTCAAAGGACGACGCTGAATCGGCACAGGAGATTGTTCGAGTGGCTCCTTCAAGGATTACGGACCTGACTGGCAAGACTTCATTAAAGGAGGTGGCTGCAATCATGTCAGGCGCTCGTGCAGTTATCTCAAACGACTCTGGATTGATGCATCTTGCAGCGTATATCGGAACGCCGGTGACAGGTCTCTTTGGCTCGACAAGCCCCGTGTGGACCCACCCTGTCGGGAAAAAAAGTATTGCATTCAATATCCCTGAGCCATGTGCTCCATGTTTTGACAGGAGTTGCAGATACCATCATTATCGCTGTCTGGAAAACATTAGACCGAATGCTGTGGCGGAAGCAGTGGAAACGTTGTGCCGCCCATAACCCAACGTATCAGTGTTGCGATGGGTCATGAGCTGCGTCGGCTCTTTTTTGGTCAATGCCTCGATGTTTGCTGCTGGATTGAGAAGCCATCCACCAATGCCCACCATTCGCCTGTTTCACTTTGATATGGGTCTAGGGTATGCATGCCGGTCTTGTTCCACCATTCATGGCCTGGTTGCAAGACGGGTTCTTCCGATACCAATTCTTCCCCATAGGTATTTTCGGTGAGTTCATTTATTCTGAATGCCCAGACTTTGGTGCCGTAGTTTGGGATCTCGTCTTGTGCATACCGATAGATGGTGCCTTTGTAGAAAATCACCCTTCCTCCAGGACGCGCGAAATGTGGGCTGTTGGAGACGACAGGGCTTTTTGGATGTTCTTTCCAGTGCCCGGCAAGTGTTTCAGAAGTAAAGAGATGGAGGCTTTTTGACTTGGGCGCATAACTGAAGAGGTACCAGCGTTTATTGTAGTAAATTATGGATGGGTCAACTGTTGCTGCAAAGCGGTTAAGCCCTTTTACAAGAGTTCCTGTGTGTTTCCACTCATCAGGAAACTGTGTTGCCCGGTACAGTTGAATTCCGCCAGAACCCATACATTCAGGAATCATGTAATAGTTTCCTTCTGCCATGAAGACATAGGGGTAGGAAAGGTGAAAACGTTCTTTGAGAACAACTTTGCGATACTCCCACTGCAAGCCGTTATGACTGAAAGCGTAAGCGATTTCGCCAGTATTTCTTTTGTTATTCAATACTTCGAAAAAAAGATGGCAGCCTTTGTCGTTTTTTATCATGAAGGGATCAGCAACAAAACGGGCCGAAATATCGGTGACGTTTTTTGCTGTTAACACTGGATTATTAATGTCGGCAGGCGGGAACAGTTCAAGGGGCGAATGGCCTTTATAGATGCCGATTGCCCATGTTTCCTTGCTGCGCCGCAGAATCTTTTTTTTGCAATGCTTTCTGTAGCGAGCGATGACGAGCAGCAAAACAGAAATGATTAAAAGGCTTGTCAGTAATGAGATGATACTCATGACTCAGTGATTCATTGGTGGCAGCTCCGAGTGCAAAAAGCTTCTGGTAATGGCTGCGATTTTAAAGCAATCCTTGTGGAACATGTCGATGAAGCTTTTGTCGTTGATATGCGGTTCAGCCGTTTTTTGTGTTTGTTGTGAAATATAGCTTTTCAGGAGAGTGTTTTCAGCATCTCTTGTAATGCTGAAGCAACTTGTACTGGTTCAATATCAATGATATCCGGTGTTTGTGATATGACAGCTTTCTGTTTGCTGCTTAATG
>CAILXE010000236.1 GCA_903838095.1 uncultured Chlorobiaceae bacterium | reverse complement strand
GTATGGTTATGGCAAGTATGGTTATGGCAAGTATGGTTATGGCAAGTATGGTTATGGCAAGTATGGTTATGGCAAGTATGGTTATGGCAAGTATGGTTATGGCAAGTATGGTTATGGCAAGTACGAGGAGTAGAGTTTGTTAAGAAAATATTCCTATGTACAATTGTATATGCTTGGGTTACCATCCCAGGTTAAATATTTTATTATTCTGTTTTTTGATACGTTTTCAGCGCTTTTTGCGGTCTGGCTGGCATTCTCCATTCGTCTTGAAATTTTTCATTGGCCAATCGGGAGGGAGTGGCTGATTTACCTGCTGTCGGTGCTCTTGCTGCTGCCTATTTTCTGGTATGCAGGTATTTACAGGGTTATCCACCGACACAGCGATTATTTTGATCTGATGAAAGTCATCAAGGCTTTTATCTGTTACGCCGTGATCTTTTTTTGTCTTGTTCTGCTGCTGAATTTTCATGAAGTACCCCGCGCAGTTGCTCTGTTGCAACCATTGATTTTGTTGATTATTATTGTTGGAGGCCGTGACTTTGTTCGTTTCTGGTACACCACAATTTCTACTGTTCGCGCAACATCTTTTCAGCAACAATTACTTATCTACGGCGCTGGTTCAGCCGGAGTTGAAATGGCCAACGCTATTCATCGAAGTCCAAAATTTGTGTTGGCAGGATTTATTGATGACAACATTGAGCTGCATGGCCGTACCATAAATGGTGTAAATGTTTACAGTCCTGAACAGGCTTTAAAGCTCCTTGAACAACAGGGTATTTATAATATTTTGATTGCCATACCATCTGCAACCAGAGCCCGTCGCAATCAGCTTGTTCAAATATTCATAAACCATCGGGTCAATATTCAGATCATTCCAGCGCTGGAAGAGCTTGCCGACGGAAAGTTGACAATTTCCGATGTCAAGGATATTGATATCGAAGATCTGCTCAGTCGCGATTCTTTACCAGTCGATCACGAACTTATCAGCAAGCGGATTAAAGGTCTGATCGTTATGGTTACCGGAGCAGGAGGCAGTATTGGCAGCGAACTGTCTCGTCAGATTCTTGCAGGTCATCCATCAACATTGTTGCTTGTTGACCAGTCTGAATTGAATCTTTATACCATTCACAGCGACCTTGAATATCGCGTTAAACGGTTCAGCCAACCACCCAAAGTTATTCCGCTTCTTGCTGATGTTGCCGATACATCACGAATAGCCGAAATTTTGCGGGTTTATAAACCATCCATCATTTACCATGCAGCGGCCTACAAGCATGTCCCGATGGTGGAGAGAAATCCGGTTGAAGGAATTCGTAATAATGTGTTTGGCACGCTCTGTGTTGCTGAGCTTGCACGGCAACATGGTGTTAGCCGTGTTGTTCTTGTGAGTACCGACAAGGCAGTTCGTCCAACAAGTGTTATGGGGGCAAGCAAGCGTCTTTGTGAAATGATTTTTCAGGCTTTGGCTCCCGAATCTGACCATGATACATGTTTTTCAATTGTTCGTTTTGGCAATGTTCTTGGTTCAAGCGGCTCCGTCGTCCCGCTTTTCCGAAGACAGATCAAGGCAGGTGGCCCTGTTACGGTAACCCACAAAGAGATTACCCGTTATTTTATGACCATCTCCGAAGCAGCACAACTTGTTATTCAGGCTGGCGCTATGGCTTCTAATGGTGAGCTCTTTCTGCTTGAAATGGGAGAACCTGTCAAGATCATTGATTTAGCCCGGAAGATGGTAGAGCTTTCTGGCCTCTCTTTGCGTGATGACGAAAATACTGCAGGTGATATAGAAATTTGCCTAACCGGTCTCCGCCCGGGAGAAAAACTTTATGAAGAGCTTCTTATTGGCAAGCATTCGTTGCCATCAGATAATCCACGTATTTTCAAGGCTATGGAACAATTCATGTCTTGGGGTGAATTGCATGTCGAACTTGAACATTTGACTACTGCCATAAGCCAGAACGATATGACAAGTATCACGCTGCTTTTGCAGAGAGTTATACCGGAATACCAATCAAACACCGTTCTAACCGGACTTCTTTCTTTTGAAGAACAGAGCTTGAACAACGTATAACTGCCAAAGCAGCCGAGTCAACAAACTGACATCGTTTTATAATTTTCCAACATTCGTGGACACACAAACCTGGCATTGCCCTAAAATCACCACTCTTTTAATTCGTCTTTGGCATCATATTATTCCCCATCGTCGAGGTCAGTTTGGGGTGTTGCTCATATTGATGGTCATTGCATCGTTTGCTGAAATTCTCAGCATAGGCGCAGTAATCCCATTTCTTGCCGTACTGACTGCTCCAGAGAGAATTTATCAGCTTCCCGTAGCTCGGCCATTTATCTTGGCAGCAGGAATGACGAATGCAAGCCAGCTTCTTCTTCCGCTGACCATTACCTTTGGTATTGCAGCTATTTTATCCGGTGCAATGAGGCTTCTGCTTCTCTGGGCCAGTACACGCCTCTCTTTTGCAACAGGGGCCGACCTCAGTATTAGCATCTACCGCCGGACCCTCTACCAACCTTACTCCGTGCATATAGCCCGCAACAGTAGTGAGGTGATCAACGGCATATCAACAAAAGCGAACAGTGTAATTTATAGTATTATTCTGCCGCTTTTGACCCTCTTTGGTTCCAGCATCATGTTGATCGCCCTTCTCATTGCTCTTCTGTCGGTCGATCCCATCATCACGCTTGCTGCCTTTGGCGGTTTTGGTCTTATCTACGCATGTATCATCAAGCTGACCAAAATCCGCCAGTTGATTAACAGCGAGTGCATCGCCCGTGAATCAACCCGTGTCATAAAATCCTTACAAGAAGGGTTGGGTGGCATACGTGACGTTCTGATTGACGGCAGTCAAGGCGCCTACTGCCAAATTTATACTAACGCCGACCACCCTTTGCGTAAAGCACAAGGGAACAGCACATTTATCAGTGGTAGCCCACGGTTTGGAATTGAAGCACTTGGCATGATGCTTATTGCTGTATTGGCATACGCTATGGCCCAACAACCCAATGGTATCTCCAAGGCAATTCCTATTCTTGGAGCTCTGGCGCTTGGCGCCCAACGTCTGTTGCCGGTCATGCAGCAGGCCTACGGCTCTTGGTCAGCGATTCAGGGTGGACAGGTCTCTCTGCTTGATACACTTGAGTTGCTTGATCAGCCCTTACCCAATTATGTCGAGCAGCCATCCGCCAAGCCACTTTCGTTCCGGCAACAGATCAGTCTGAACAATCTTTCTTTCCGCTACACAGAGCAAACACCTTTGGTACTTAACAATCTTAGTCTTTCAATAACGAAAGGAAGCCGTATTGGTTTTATTGGTATTACTGGTAGTGGAAAAAGTACTTTGATCGATATCATCATGGGGCTGCTGCCACCCACTTCGGGCACTATCGAAATTGACGCACAACCCTTGACCACAACCAACAACCGTGCATGGCAAGCGCATATTGCGCATGTTCCTCAAACAATTTTCCTTGCAGACAGTACGATTGAAGAAAACATTGCCTTTGGAGTTCCCAAGGGCAAAATAGATCAAGGCCGGGTCAAACAAGCTGCCCGCCAGGCACAGATTGCCGATATCATCGAAAGCTGGCCAAAAAAGTACCACACCTCCGTTGGCGAGCGCGGGATTCGTCTGTCAGGGGGCCAGCGGCAGCGCATAGGCATTGCTCGTGCACTTTACAAACAGTGTGATGTTATTATCTTCGACGAAGCCACCAGTGCCCTCGATAACGAAACCGAACAGGCTGTCATGCAAGCCATTGAAAACCTCGGCAAAGAGCTTACCATTCTTATCATCGCTCATCGCCTTACAACCCTGAAAAACTGTACACAGATTGTAGAGCTTGGCGATGGAGGGATCAAGCGCACAGGCACCTACCATGAGATAATTTCAGGATAAACCTCTTTTCTTCATCAATGCTCACAAACTCTTCAATTCTCATTACCGGAGGCACAGGCTCCTTTGGCCATACCTTTGTGCCGATGACGCTTGCAAAATATAATCCCCACCGCCTCGTCATCTATTCCCGCGATGAGATGAAACAATGGGAAATGGCGAAGCTTTATGGCAATGATGAACGGGTACGCTTTTTTATTGGTGATGTGCGTGACAAAGATCGCTTGGCTCGTGCGCTCAAAGGTATTGACTACGTTGTTCATGCGGCAGCAACCAAAATAGTGCCAACTGCGGAATACAATCCCTTTGAATGTGTCAAGACCAACGTTCTCGGAGCCATGAACCTTATTGATGCGTGTATAGATCAAGGCATCAAGCGGGTTGTGGCACTTTCAACCGACAAGGCAAGTAGTCCAGTGAATCTCTACGGAGCTACCAAGCTCACTTCCGACAAGCTTTTTATTGCCGGAAATTCTTACTCTGGTAGCGCTGATACCCGCTTTGCGGTCGTTCGCTACGGTAATGTCATGGGTTCACGCGGTTCAGTGATTCCGTTCTTTCTTTCCCTTGCCGAAAAGGGTGTGTTGCCCATTACTGATGACCGCATGACACGCTTCATGATTACCCTTGAACAGGGAGTCGATCTTGTCTGGCATGCCTTTGAGGATATGATTGGCGGGGAAATATACGTCAAGAAAATCCCTTCCATGAAATTACTTGACATCGCCATTGCGGTTGCTCCCGATGCGAACCATGAAATAGTCGGAATTCGCCCAGGAGAAAAACTCCACGAACAGATGATCAGCTTTGAGGACGCACCGCATACTTATGAATATCCAAAACACTATAAGGTACTGCCAGCAATCCATAACTGGAGCCAAGATCTTGAACGTATAAATGGCGGGAAAAAAGTGTCAGCAGACTTTACTTACTGTTCCGATAATAACGCAGAATGGATGACTATTGATGTTTTGCGTACCTGGATTGATCAGAATCGCGAAAGTATCGGCAAGATATAATGCAAAAGATTCACTACGGTCGTCAAGATATTAATCAGGCTGATATTGATGCCGTCATTGATGTGCTGCGTTCGGATTTTCTTACGCAAGGCGCTGTTGTTCCAGCATTTGAAAATGCAGTAGCAACTTACTGTGGCGTGAAACATGGCGTGGCTGTCAATAGTGCAACAAGTGCGTTGCACATAGCTTGCCTTGCCCTTGGTGTAGGCAAGGGCGATATTGTCTGGACAACGCCGATTACGTTTGTTGCCAGTGCAAATTGTGCATTGTATTGCGGTGCAAATGTTGATTTTGTTGATATTGATCCTGATACTTATAATCTTAGCGTTGATTGTTTAAAAGAAAAACTTACAAAAGCAGAGCAGACCAATACTTTGCCTAAGCTTGTGATTCCCGTTCATCTGGCAGGCCAGTCTTGTGATATGGCTGGTATCAATGAACTTGGTCAAAAATATGGCTTCAAGATAATCGAAGATGCCTCTCATGCCATTGGAGGGCTTTATAAAGATGAGCCAATCGGCAATTGCCGATACAGTGACATTACCGTGTTCAGCTTTCATCCGGTCAAGATCATTACTACGGGGGAGGGCGGTATGGCAATCACGAGTGATGAGCAATTGGCCAAGCGCATGAGGTTATTGCGTAGCCATGGCATTACCAGCGATGCCAAAGATATGCGACCAAGATCACCAGAAGAACTCTGGAACTACCAGCAGATAGCTCTCGGCTTCAACTACCGCATGACCGATATTCATGCCGCCTTGGGTTTGAGCCAAATGCAGCGGCTCGATGAATTTGTTATCAAGCGCCATGCTATCGCAAAACGCTATGATCAGATTTTGTCATGTTTGCCTGTTGTGACTCCATGGCAACACCCGGACAGCTATTCCAGCTACCATCTTTATGTTATTCGTTTGAAGCTTGGTGAAATGAGCCAGACACATCGCCAAGCTTACGATGCAATGCAAGCAGCCTGTATCAATGTCAATCTGCATTACATTCCAGTTTACCGCCAGCCTTATTATGAGAAAATGGGTTTTAGTGCGGGGTATTGTCTGGAAGCGGAGCAATATCATAAACAGGCGCTAAGTATTCCCATGTACCCTATGCTTACCGATGCTGAACAGGCAAAGGTTATTCGCGTTTTACATGAGATACTTCGGTGAATCGTTTTCGACGATGAGCAAGACGAATGGATGGCAGTTTCAGTTCTGAGAAAATATCAAAGAGTTTTACATTTATAAGTTATCAAGGTACTTGTAAACGTTCCGTATGAAGATTGTTATTATCGTTCAAGCAAGAATGGGTTCCTCGCGTTTATCAGGTAAAGTGTTATTGCCTGTAATGGGAAGGCCTATGTTGGCACATCAGCTTGATAGATTGAAGAAAGTTAAATATGCTGATGAAATCGTCATTGCAACCACGCATGCTAAAACTGATGATGCGATTGTTCAATTTTGTGAGCAAAATAATGTTGTGTTTTTTCGGGGGGAAGAACACGATGTTCTGACGCGATATATGGCTGCAGCCACGCAATTTCATGTTGATGTGGTTGTTCGATTAACTGCCGATTGCCCGTTGATTGATCCTGCCGTTATTGACAAAGTTATTGCCGCTTATTGTGAAGATATGGGTACCCGTACTTATGTCAGTAATACGTTGGAGCGTAGCTACCCTCGCGGCATGGATGTGGAGGTATTTCCAGTTACTCTGCTGCAAGAGGCTCATCGTTATGCAAAGACGAAATATGATCGCGAGCATGTTACACCCTATTTAATTAGAAATGATCTAAACAATATCATTTTACGCAATGTGGCGTATTACAAAAATATAAGTGCCTATAGATTTACACTTGATTACTTAAAAGATTATGAGCAAATTTCGCGTATTTTAAATAGCAAATTACCTGATTTTTCTTTGGGTACGCTGATGTATAGAGCGAGAAATATGCAGCTTGATTGGCACGACAATGCGGAGCAAGGACAAGGACAAGGACAAGGACAAGGACAAGGACAAGGACAAGGACAAGGACAAGGTTTATTCGGGCGTTTTGGTTTGGGTGCAGCACAATTTGGCATGTATTACGGAAAATTTAATCGCGACGGTGTTCCTTCCCGTGAGAGTACAAAGGAAATATTAAAAGTTGCCTCTGAGATTGGTTTGTCTTGCATTGATACGGCACATCTTTATGGTGAGTCTGAGGTTGTGCTTGGGCGTTGCGTAAAAGAATTGAAGTCATTTTCAATTATCACAAAAACACCACGTTTTTCTGATGAGAAAATAGAATGTTCAGATGCTTTATTGCTTCGTAATGCTTTTGATGCTTCACTGAGGAAGATGCATCAAGCATCGATTGATGGCTTGTTGGTTCATCATGCACCAAATCTTTTGACGGAAGGTGGTGATTTTCTTTATGAAGAAATGCTCAAAATAAAAGAAGATGGTCTCGTGAGGCGTATTGGCGTATCTGCTTATACTTGTGAAATTGTTGAAAAAATACATAAAAAATACCCATTGGATTTTGTGCAGTTACCGATTAACTTACTTGATCGTCGTTTAACAAAAAACAACGATTTATCACGAATAAATGATTTGGGCATAAAAATTCATGCTCGCTCTGTGTTTCTACAGGGGTTGTTACTTGCTTCGCCAGACTCGTTATCAGAACATTTTAACCCCGTAAAAAATATATTAAAAGCGTTTCATGCTAAAGCAAGGTCATTAAGCATAAGCCCAACACATGCAGCGTTACACTATCTGCTTCGTTTGCCAGAAATTGAGAAAATCATTGTTGGCGTTGAATCATTAGCACAATTTAAAGATATATTTGAAAATTTCCCCGATGAAGTTGAAATGAATTTTGATGAATTTTTTTCAGACAGGATTGAGATTTTAAACCCTGTTTTATGGGCAAATTAAGATGAATATTGTAGCAGTCGTTCAAGCTCGTGTAGGCTCTACCCGCTTACCAAACAAAGTGATGAAACCTATAGGTGGGACACCCATGATTGAGCTGCTGCTTACCCGCTTGGCTCGATCCAAAGAAGTGGACAAAATTATTGTAGCTACCTCAGTCGATGAACGAAACCTACCATTAGTTGAGCATGTCCGCAATCTTGGTTACACCTGTGAGCAAGGGAGTGAAAACGATGTGCTTGACCGTTATTTCCAAGTCGCAAAATTACATAAAACCGATGTTGTGGTGCGCATTACTGGCGATTGCCCATTGGTAGATCCTGAGTTGGTTGATGAAGTTATTCGCCGTTTCAAAGCTACAAAGGTTGATTACTTCAGCAACACAAGCCCACCGACCTATCCCGATGGTCTTGACATTGAGGTTTTTACTTTTCAAGCGCTGGAACAGGCTGCAAAAGAAAGCAATAAACCCTTTGATCGTGAGCATGTTACGCCTTACTTGCGCAAACCTGGACAGTTTAAAACCGCAACCATGCAGCACAATCGGGATTTATCTGCATTGCGCTGGACAGTTGATGAACCTGAAGATTTTGCTATAATCGAAAAAATATTTCAGTACTTCCATCCCCGCACTGATTTCGCTTGGACAGAAGTTCTTGCTCTGCAGTCTGAACAGCCGGAATTATTCAGAACCAACCAGCATATCAGCCGTAACGAAGGATCCACAATGGGTACAGGATTGAAACTTTGGAAGCGTGCAAAGCAGGTTATTCCCGGTGGCAATATGCTGCTCTCCAAGCGTGCAGAAATGTTTCTTCCTGACCAATGGCCAGCATATTTCAGCAAAGCTAAAGGTTGCAAGGTGTGGGATATGGACGGGAAAGAATATATCGACATGTCGATCATGGGTATTGGTACCAATATTCTTGGCTATGGTCATCCTGAAGTTGATGATGCAGTGCGTTCGACCATCAATGTGGGTAATATGTCTACCTTCAACTGTCCAGAGGAGGTATATCTGGCCGAAAAATTGATTGAACTTCATTCTTGGGCGGATATGGCGCGTTTTGCCCGCTCAGGTGGTGAAGCCAATGCGATTGCAATTCGTATAGCTCGTGCTGCATCAGGCAAAGATAAAGTGGCTATCTGTGGTTATCACGGGTGGCACGATTGGTATCTCTCTGCTAATCTCGGTGACGATAAAAGTCTTGATGGTCACTTGCTGCCAGGTCTTGAGCCTAACGGGGTGCCAAGGAATCTGCGTGGTACGGTTTTTCCATTTCACTATAACAATTTTCAGGAACTTGAAACGCTGGTCAATACTCATGATATAGGTGTGATCAAGATGGAAGTGGTTCGTAACGCCGGGCCTGAGGATAATTTTTTACAGAAGGTGCGACAGCTTGCGACTGACCGAGGTATTGTGCTGATTTTTGATGAATGTACTTCAGGTTTCCGCGAAACTTTTGGTGGTCTCCATAAAAAATATGGTGTTGAGCCTGATATGGCCTTGTTTGGCAAAGCTCTGGGTAATGGTTACGCAATAACAGCCACTATCGGCAGGCGGGAAATAATGGAAGCTGCACAAACAACCTTTATCAGCAGTACCTTCTGGACTGAGCGCATCGGGCCGACGGCTGCCCTCAAGACTCTGGAGGTAATGGAGCGAGTGAAGTCGTGGGAAAATATTACCATTACCGGTTTAAACATTCGTCAAGGATGGCAAAAACTTGCAGACAAATACAACCTGAAAATTGAGCACTGGGGATTGCTTGCTCTTACAGGGTTTTCTTTTCAAAGCACTGATGTACTCGCTTATAAAACGTTGATTACCCAGGAGATGTTGGCTAAAGGCTATTTGGCTGGAAATAGCGTCTATGTTTGCACAGAACATTGTCCTGATATTGTCGCTGGTTTTTTTGAAGCACTGGATCCGATATTTGGATTGATCAAAGAGTGCGAGGAAGGTCGGGATGTTATGAGCCTGTTGAAAGGGCCGGTATGTCATGGCGGTTTTAAACGGTTGAATTAAGGGCGATTGATGAATATTGCCATTCGAGTCGATGCCTCGCAGCAAATCGGCACAGGTCATTTCATGCGATGCCTTACCTTGGCCGATGCCTTGAGTCAGAGAGGTGCAAAAATTCTGTTTGTCAGTCGTTATTTACCAGAGTACTTGCAGGATATGCTGCGGGATAAGGGTTATGAGTTGAGGATGCTTGAAAGTCCTGCAAATCAAGAGATTGATGACCTGGTTCATTCTCATTGGCTCGGAACTACTCAGCAAAATGACGCAGAAGAGGCTCTTCAACTTCTCTCTGATCGAACCTGGGAGTGGTTGCTTGTTGACCACTACGCACTGGATGCTCGTTGGGAGTCAATACTTCGGCAAACAGTCAAGAATATTCTGGTCATTGATGATATAGCTGATCGTCAGCATGATTGTGATATCCTGCTGGATCAGAATTTTTATGCCGACATGGAGAGTCGTTATTCCGGCAAAGTTCCTGAACATTGCCGAGTGTTGCTTGGGCCACAGTATGCCTTACTCCGTGACGAGTTTCGTCAATTGCATACAAAGTCGAAACCTCGCTCAGGCCCTGTTAAACGGATTTTTCTCTTTTTTGGTGGAGTTGATATCGACAATTATACAGGCCGTGCCATTGATGCCTTGGTTGATCTTGATATGAAGGGTTTGCAGGTGGATGTGGTGATAGGTGCACAGCACCCTTATCGGGCAGAAATTGAGGTTGCCTGTGCAGAACATAGATTCACCTGTTATGTGCAAACAAATCGGATGGCTGAGGTAATGGCGGCAGCAGACCTTGCAATTGGGGCCGGAGGTTCAGCTACCTGGGAACGCTGTTGTTTAGGATTGCCAACCTATGCTTTATGCTTGGCGGATAATCAGGCCAGACAGCTTGCAGACTCAGCGGCTGAAGGTTTGTTGTATGCATCAGATGTCAATGGTGAGTTTCATAATTCATTGAAGCGTCATCTGTGTGCACTCATGGAAAATAGTGCGTTACGGCGATTAATTTCTCATAATGCGATGCATGCTGTTGATGGCCGTGGTGTGTTGCGAGTTATCAGGAGGTTGGGTTTTTCCGGCATTGAGGCAAGAATTGCAACACAGGAGGATTCAAGGCTATTGTTTCGATGGCGTAATCACGTCACTGTAAGAGAGGTATCACGGAACACTGAATTAATCAGTTGGGATGATCATCAACAATGGTTTGCTGACGTGTTATCATCTCCTCTCAAATTGTTGCTTATTGGATACCTTCAGGAAGTCCCTGTAGGTGTTGTGCGATTTGACATTAAGGATGATACGGCAGAAGTCTCAATTTATCTTGTTCCTGGTACCAATGACGCAGGCCGGGGTAGAGATCTGCTCGAAAGTGCGGAGCGTTGTTTTAGAACACACAAACCAGAAATACGCAAGTTGTTTGCTTGTGTGCTTGGTAGAAATGAGCGATCCCATTACTTATTTAAAGGGGCGGATTATCAGATTGAATCTACCGTTTATTCAAAGCGGTTATGTGCAGATGATTGAAGTTATGAAGATTGCGGATAGATTAATAGGCAAAAGCCAAGTGCCTTTCATCATTGCAGAAATGTCCGGTAATCATAACCAGTCGCTTGAACGGGCATTGGAAATCGTTGAGGCGGCTGCGGGGTCGGGTGTTCATGCCCTGAAAATTCAGACCTATACCCCCGATACCATGACGATTGATTTGGATGAACGTGAGTTTCATATTAGTGATCCAAAAAGCTTATGGTCGGGCACATCCCTTTATAAACTCTACGGTGAAGCCTACACTCCTTGGGAGTGGCACAAACCAATCTTTGAAAGAGCGCGTGATCTGGGCATGATTGCCTTCAGTACACCGTTTGATGACACTGCCGTCGACTTTCTCGAAAGTTTGGATGTTCCTTGTTACAAGATTGCCTCCTTTGAAAATACTGATTTGCCACTGATTCGTCGTGTTGCCGCAACTGGCAAGCCATTGATTATCTCCACCGGTATGGCAACAGTCGCAGAGTTGGATGAAACCGTTCGGGTTGCACGTGATGCCGGGTGTAAAGATTTGATTTTGCTGAAATGTACCAGTACCTATCCGTCTACTGCTGAAAATACGAATATACTGACCATCCCGCATATACGTAAACTGTTCGGTTGTGAAGTGGGACTTTCTGATCATACTTTGGGACTTGGAGTATCGGTCGCCAGTGTTGCATTGGGCGCAGCCGTCATTGAAAAACACTTTACCCTCAATCGTGCTGATGGCGGGGTGGACAGCACTTTTTCCATGGAACCTAACGAGATGGCGCAACTGGTAGCAGAAACTGAACGAGCATGGCAGGCGTTGGGTCAAGTCAGCTATGGACCGACTGAGGCAGAGAAAAAATCACTCCAATATCGACGTTCTCTTTATATCGTTCAGGATATGGAGGCTGGGGATGTGTTGACGAAAGATAATGTTCGCGCAATTCGTCCGGGCTTGGGGTTGCCGCCTAAGTATTTGGATGTTATGTTGGGGAAGTCATTGAGATATGATGTAATAAAGGGGACAGCTTTGACATGGGAAATAATATCCTGAGTAAGATGAACGCGCCTGTAATATTGGATTGTACACTCCGTGATGGTAGCTATGTTATAGATTTTCAGTTCACGGCAGCGGATACCGAAAATATTGCTGGAGTGTTGGATGAGGCAGGTTTTCCCTACATAGAGGTTGGACATGGAGTGGGATTAGGCGCAACGGAGCTGGGTAAAAATATTGCGGCGGCCTCCGATGTGGAATATATGCAAGCTGCTGCGAAGGCGGTCAAGCGTGGTAAGTGGGGTATGTTTTGCATCCCAGGCATTGCACGCCTGGAACATCTTCGCGTTGCAGCAGACAATGGTATGGACTTTGTGCGCATAGGTACTGATGTCAGCGAAGTTGACAGTTCGGCACCATTTATTGCCCTTGCAAAACAACTTAACATTGAGGTTTATGCCAACTTCATGAAGTCGTACGTGTTATCCCCGTTAGAATTTGCTCGCTTGGTTGCCCGTTCTGCGGGGTTTGGGGCTGAAATGGTCTATTTAGTCGATTCTGCTGGCGGTATGCTGCCCAACGAGGTGCGTGCCTATCTGCAAGTCGCTCGAGAGGAGGTGCCGTATGTGCCATTAGGCTTTCACGGTCATAATAATCTTGGGCTAGCGGTCGCAAATTCATTGGTTTGCGCGGAGGAGGGTGTAGCAATGGTCGATACCTCTTTACAAGGTTTTGGTCGCAGTGCAGGTAACACATCTACAGAGCAATTCCTTAGCGCGCTGGTACGCAGTGGTTATAAGGTTGATATTGATCCTGTAAAAACTATGCATTTAGGTGAAACCCTGATTCGCCCGCGTATCGAACGTCGCGGGTTGTGCTCGCTTGACATGGCGGCAGGATTGGCACAGTTTCATTCCAGTTATATGCCAGCAGTCCTTAGCGCAGCGAAACGTCATCGTGTTGATCCTCGATTGCTAATTATTGAACTTTGTCGTCACGACAAGATAAATGCGCCAAAGGATCTTATTGATTGGGTTGCGATTAACCTTGAATCTGATCATTTGTCACCGGTTGTGCTACCG
>CAILXE010000235.1 GCA_903838095.1 uncultured Chlorobiaceae bacterium | reverse complement strand
TAAATAGAACCGTTGTACTAGCTCACTAATTCGGTAACTTTTTGGAGCTTATCAAAAGGTGTCTCATAATTCAAGCCGCCGTGCCTTCTGAGATGATTATACTCGAAAAGGTAACTCCCCAATTGCTCCTTTACTTCATTCAAATCCTTAAATGAATTTGGGTGAAAAAACTCCTTCTTTAATATTTTAAAAAATGCTTCAACTTTGCCGTTAGTCTGCGGTCGATATGGCCTAGTTAGATAATGCTTTAATCCTATCTGTAGACAGAAAGTTTCAAATGGATGCTCCCTGTCCAAAGAGCCTCTGAACTCAGGCCCATTGTCGGAAATGACAGCCTCGTATTCAAAGCCATATATCTGCTTAAACCAGCTCAAACCACGCGCCATAAAATAGGTTAATGTGCTGCTCCTCTTGTCCGCAATCGATTCCACATAAGTTAATCTTGTACAATCATCTTCTAATGCTGCCACATAAGATTCTTTTATTTTTAATTGTGCCCTTAAATCTTTCGGCAGCTTGGTTAAATCGATATGGGCCAACTCTCCGGGAACTTTCTTCTCATATCTTTTAATAATCTTCTTTTGAGACGAATTAAGTGGATAACGTGACTTTATCCTATCCATCGTTGCCGGAGATGGTGTTTTATCCAAATAATAAGGCTTAAACAATAAAACCAGTTCATATCTATTGGAACCAAACTGCCGGTAAGCCTTAACAATGTTTCTTTCAATCTCTTTCGGCGTTCTCCTTGATCCTGGTTTTGGTCCTCTTTTCTCCGGCAATACTGACAAAGGATCTTTTTTAGACTCCATCCATCTTGTATAATACCGGCGCAGTTCCTTAGGCGATAGGTGGTGGGCGGCACAAAGTAATTTTACGCTCTTAAATGCCCTCGGTTTTACTTTAGCCCTCGTTCTCTCATATTCTTCTAATATCGGTATCCATCGCTTAATGACCACCTGCTGTTCATGTTTCATCGGTATCTCCTTTGGCTGTTTCTTTCTTTACTTATTATACCAAAAGAGTTACTTAATTAGTGAGCATTAACAACCGTCCCCTTTATTTCTTATTCCATCACGATTTTCAGATTGGCACTTCGGGCAGTGCATGGTTTATGTCCCTTTCGGTCGCAAAGTTTGGAGCGAAGAACCTGTCAGCTTGTGGAGATCACGCTAAACCCGGATCAGCGTTGTTAAGAGCACGAAATAAAAGGAAATGTCATTTGCTTGGGATGATAAAGGGATAAGGCCGGAAATGTCAAGAAATATATGAACGATAACGCTTATATTACCAAGTATAATGATGAATGTTTTAGGATGACACGGGTGTGTGGACTACAGGAAGCTTATCACTCAACAAGTTTCCTGAAATCAACGTCATTCCATAGCCACTGAAAATTTTTATCCGTTTTTGCTTTTTGCCTCAGAGTGCCGTTGATACGTATTGCCTTCCCCAGCGCTGAGATCGATTTCTCTTTTTCACCGCTGAAAGCATAATACGATGCTATATTCCAATGCGTCCATGAATTATTCTGATCGAGGTTAAGGCTTTTGTCAAAATCTTCCAATGTTTGACGCTTATTTCCTAGACCGTTATGCACCCATGCCCGCAGGTGATAGACATGTGGATTTTTCGGGTCCATTTGTGCGGCCTTGTTCAAATCCGCAAGAGCCTGGTTGAAGTTGCCGAGGCCGATATATGCCCAACCCCGATCAATATATGCCCAAGATATAGTTGCATCCAAACTTATTGCTTTTTCTTCTTCAATAAGCCCCTGCTGGTAATTACCCAAGAAGTTATATGCTAAACCCCTGTTTACATGTATAAATGGGTTTTGGGGGTCAATATCAGCGGCTCTGTCAAGCTCTTTCAACGCCTGATAATAATCTCCTAGATTTGCATGCGCCCATCCTTTGTTTAGATAAGCCCAGGAATTTGTGGGGTCAATTTCTACTGCATTATTAAATGCACTAAGGCCATTTTCAAAATTATGCACATTCATGAAGGCTACTCCTTTGTCGATCCATTCTTTAGCCCTTAATTCATCAATTGCCCTTGAATACTCTTTACTTTTACTTCCAACGTGCTGTCCCGCAACACGTTCGTCCTGCAATTGTTTTATCTTCTTTAAGGCTTCGTCGACTTTCCTATTCGTCTCCACCAATTCGCGGTTCCTCTGGCTATTTTCTCTCATCCCCTCAAGAAATTTTGTCACATCCTGAGGGGCTATGGACATCTTCGCCTTTAGATAGTAAGTTTTCCCATCCCACTTTTCGGTCAGGATCTCAGTCTGAACGATACCGGCAGTCAGGGTTGTGATTTTGTCTTTAGTCAACTGGAAATCTTTGACGTTGGTTTCAGAAATCAGGTAAGTGCCAACTTCTTCCAAGAGAAGCCTTTTCACTTGTTCGAGAGCAATCGTGCGGCTTGACATCTTGCTATCAAAATCACTCGCTTGATAGGTATATTCCTTGATGAAGATCTTTGATTCGGCGGATGTATGACTAGGAATGAATAAGATAAATAAAAAAGAAATCAGGGTAGTTTTCATGAGAATAGATTTCATCGATTTTACCTCCTTAAACGAATCCGTGTCGCTTTTATACATCAATGACAAATAAACTACAACAGGTGTGTTATTGATATACAATCGAAAGATTGTATATCGAAGGATATAGCATTTTTGTGGATTTCAGCTATATGTAAAAAACAATCACTGAATCAACGGAATCCTGTTCCCATGTACAAGATCAATATAACCATGGTTAAATATAGGGCAAGGATTATGAATCAAAAGCTTCACATTCTTCCGGGGACAATGACCAATGGGACACCCTCTATTTTAATTGGTCAACACCAAAAGACGGGTTTTTTACTCTCTCTCCGCAACATGAAATAAAAGATCGCCCTCCTTACTTTCAGCCATATCCGGCCATCCATGGTAATGTGCAATACGCTTGGCGATTAAGAGTTTTCAGGTGATCTAACGGTGGCGCTCATTCCCCTTTTAATCCTTGGGATCACGTTTCTCTGCCCTACCTATTTACCTGGCCTTCCTTTCGCCTCCAGTTCACATTCATCAGTCGTTATCTTCTCAGCTCAAGCACTTTGTCATGCATTTCTGTATATTTCACGCCCGTGCAAACGGTCTTTCCCGTTTGCTTGTAAGTGTCGTAAGTAGTGCTCGTCCCCGGTTCCTGCCAATCGATCTTGACCGAGCGGCCATCGTCACTTATCATACCCGTTACCGGTAGGGTTTGGTCGGGTATGTAACATGGGTTGCCAGGCGTATTCTTATAAGAGATTGTACACGTGCCTGCCAAGGAGTTTCCTTTCGCGTACAAGTCAAAGAAGTATTGAAACTCGACGCCCACATTGCCGTTATCCTGCATCGAAAGATCTCTCCCCTGGATTCTGATTTTTTCACCATCTACCGTTATGTTATATGTTCTAGTTACTCCCTGGTTTCTTTGCCAAGAGCCTGCCAAAGACAGTAACTTCTTCTGTTGTCCCACCATCACCTCACGCTGCTTTTCCTCCAGAGCCGCCTTTTCTGTAAGAAGCGCCTCTTCTTTTTCCAATCTTTGCCTTTCCGCTTCAATCTTTCTCTGTTTGTCATCTAAATCTGTTGTTGAAACTTCCTTACCTCTAGCCATTTCTGCGGCTGCCTTGATACCCTTTTTTGAATTAAAAATAAATTCCCCCTGCAATGATGAAAGCTCCCAGGGAATCTGCTTACCACCCGTGTCTTTCCCAAGTTTTGCGCGTGCACCTTTGAAGACCTGTTCAATGGTCAGTCCCGGTTCCTTCATGTACCACAGCAGAGCCTCCGTGTAGGGGCTGTTTCTCCCATCTCCGTCACTGGCCACATTGCCGGGGCTGGTAGAATATGAAATGAATGTGCCCGCCGGGGCGTTACTGACAATGGCCAACCCTCTGCTGGCATTGCGAAAACTGCGGGAGTAAGGATTGTCACGACAGGCATCAAAGATAACTATGTTCAGCCCGTTGTTGGCTGTGGCCATCTCATCGAGGATCTTCCCCGCGTCCAAAGTCTCATACTTTATATCTGCCTCCCGGCTGATTTTTGCCCCAATTGGAACAAGATAGTTCGTGCCGCCGACCTGAAGACCATGACCGGCATAAAAGAACAATCCCACACCACCTCGTTTCAGCCGATCACCAAAGTCAGTAAGGGCATCTTCCATCCCCCGGAGATTGGCATTATTCTTCAGAATAACGGTAAAGCCGAGTTTCTGTAATTGAGTAGCCATAGCCGTGGCATCATTAACCGGATTCTTCAGTGGGCCGGAACTGTAAGCGCCATTGCCGATGACGAGGGCAACGCGTTGCTCCGTGGCCGCTGGAAGTGGTGAAGGATTG
>CAILXE010000234.1 GCA_903838095.1 uncultured Chlorobiaceae bacterium | reverse complement strand
ATAAGAAAAAAGAAATGATAAGTTTTTTTCTGTACCTTGGTGTACTTGGTTGAATTATCATTGATCATATTGTTTGTATTCTTTCGAGAGATTATTCAATTTTTGCATGCACACAAAAGCGCGTATCGTTAGAGCAACAATTACAGCTTATGCAGGCGAACATGATCAAACGCTGAATTTGGATCTGCTGAATGACAGATCCATAAAGTTCATCGATATCTAATAAAAATCGGAAAAGATGTTTATCAACAACGATTTACTTGAATTTTTCGGCTCCATGATGGAGATAAAAAAACAGAAGCGGGATATTTTCTATACTCTCGCCTCTGATGTTGATGATTCGGAGATCAAGAAGACTTTGCTGCGAATAAGCATGGATGAGCAACGACACGTCGATCAACTTCAGCATAGTATTGATCTCGTTAATGGCGTGCACGTCACTGAAAATGATACTGCATATCCACTCCCTGAGCTGTTGCCAACTCCTCCAAAGCCCGCAAGAGAGGATAAGCCAAAACATGTTGAACCGGTCCAGCACATTGTCGAGTCTGCCCAAAGCATACCGGAGTATGATTTGGATAATAGTTTTGCCCGGCCCGTCCAGTCAAAGACTCCTTTGAAACCGGCAAAAGTGGACGAACCAAAGTATGCTGAACCTGTCCGGAAGATGACCGAACCTTCCAAAGACATACCAACTTATGATTCCGGTAACAGATATGCTCAAACTGACCCGATTCCGGCTCCATCGAGGTACGCCGGTGTGAATGACGAGATTCCTGTGGTGCAAACCAGAACGAATCTTGATACTGCCAAAGATGAGGGTTATGAAACGATATCTCATACTCCATCTCCTACGACACCAACCCTTCACAACATGAACACCCTCAAGCATCCTTTAGGTGAGGTTTTTGGTTATACGACAACAGACCAGTCACCGAAGGCACAGCGCTATCGTTTGCATCGTCATTGCCCATTCAATAATAAAGTTCCAAACTGCACCAATGACCAGTCCAAAAATCCACTTGGAGTGTGCAGTATTTTAACCAACAATAAACCTGTCATCACCTGCCCGGTTCGTTTCCGCGAAGACTGGCAGATTACCGATGATGCAGCTTCCTTCTTTTTCAAGGAGGGCGTGCGCTGGAGCACTGTAACGGACGTGCCCCTGAATGACGCTTACGGAAAATCTGCCGGAAATATTGATGTGATGCTTGTCGCCTATGATGAAAGCGGCAAAATGATTGATTTCGGTGCTCTTGAGGTTCATGCCGCATTTATTTCGGGTAATTTACGCGACCCTTTTGAATATTACATGAAAGACCCCAAGTCTCATGCGTTCATGGATTGGACAACACAACCCAACTATCCGCAACCGGATTTTCTTTCAGCAACACGCAGAAGTATCGTGCCGCAGCTCTTGTTTAAAGGGGGGATTTTAAATGCGTGGCATAAGAAAATGGCAGTCGCCATCAACAAAAACTTGTTTGATACGCTTCCACCTTTCAGCCAGGTCAAAAAAGAGGCTGCTGATATTGCATGGCTCATTTACGATCTTGAACCAGTAACTGAAGGCGAAAATAGTCGTTATCAATTAACAAGGATTGGTGTGGTGTATACGGCATACCAGTCAACACTATCATCTTTAGCGAAAATAGCGCCTGGAAATGTTAATGATTTTGTGAAATTGATCCCTGAACTGGCAAACTGATAACAAGCCGTTATTATCGCAATCAGCACCTGTTCTTCAAGCAAGAGCTGCCAAGGAACTTTTCTTGAGGAGCAATTGTTTGCAGTTCAGGTGCTTGATTTATTTTTGATGAATAGCAATAGCATAGTAACAGATGGCCCTATGGTAAAATACCACCATAAATGTAATATGTTCTTTTCTGTGGCGATATTTAAAAGGAGCTCGTTATGTCTGAAGAAAAAGCAAAAGAATTTATTGAAACATTACAATCTGATGCTGCGTTGAAGGAGAAGTTGGAGGAGTTTATTTCAAGAGCAGGTTTTTCATGCAACTTGACGGAGATAAGAAAGGTAGCGTGGGATTTAATGATGGCTCAATATCTAAAAAAGCTGCCCGCATCTGAACATTGGGACTAAAAGCGATTACTTAAGAGCAATTCTCTATGAGTATGCTTTCAGATCAACTCTTGATAATAGAGGCGGAGCAATATATTTTCTCGAAAATTTCCTGATAATTTAAGATTACCCGGCAAGCTCTGGAATCACGTGTACAAAATCGTTAATATTCCCTGGGGCAACGGCCATCATTGCAGATAATGTTGACTGAAACTCAGTGTAAACAACGCCAATCCTTTTGAGCTGATAACGCTCATTCTCACCTTCAGTTACTGGTTCAAGATCGTAAATGAGCCAGGCAATATCAGCGACCTCCTTTTTAACCTGACTAAATATCGGAAGAGTATCAAACAAGCTTTTGTTGATGGCTACCGCCATTTTCTTATGCCATGCATGTAAAATCCCGCCTTTAAATAACAGTTGAGGGAAAATATTTTCACGGGCTGCCGAAAGAAAATCCGGGTGGGGATAGTTGGGTTGTGTTGTCCAATCCATCGAAGCATGAGACTTCGGATCTTTCATGTAATATTCAAAGGGATCGCGTAAATTACCCGAAATGTATGCGGCATGAATATCAAGCGCCCCAAAGTCAATCATTTTACCGCTTTCATCATAGGCAACAAGCATAACATCTATAGCCCCTGCAGACTTCCCTTCAGCATCATTCAGGTGAACATCAGTGACAGTACTCCAACGAACACCCTCTTCAAAAAAGAAAGAAGCTGCATCATCAGTAATCATCCAGTCCTCATGGAAACGCACCGGACACGTTATAACAGGGGTATTGTTCTGGAGAATACTGCAAACTCCCAGAGGATTTTTAGACTGCTCATTCGTACAGTTGGGAATCTTGTTATTAAAGGGACAATGCCTATGAGAGCGATACCGTTGTGCCTTCGGCGACTGGTCTGTTGTCGTAAAACCGAAAACCTCGCCTAAAGGATGCGTTAAAGTATTCATACTGTGAAGAAATTTTGGGGTAGACGATTGATGGTGAGCAATCGATTCTTGATCTTTCTTGCCTGAAACAAAATCATGAACCTGCTGAGGTGGATCCTCGAAAAGCATCTCATCATCAACAGCATACTGCGCTTCAGTTGGTGCTGTGACAGGCTGATAATACGGCATGGAAACATAACCCTCGGAGTGACTCGGATCATCGATTCCTGGGAACAATACTTCCTCCTCATTGTCCTGATCATCATCATCATCAGAAGCAAGAGGCGCAAGTGTATCTCGTTTGTGTTTTTTTGTCTCTATAATGGATCCGAAAAATCCAAGTAAATCTTTATTAAAAAACATTTTTTCCACTTTTTTCAATGGATTCAATGAGCTGCTTTGTCGTAGACTTATGGCTCTGCAGATCAAGATTAAGTTTTTGCAGCATATCAAGTATCTTGCTCTGCACTTCCTTTCCCAGAGTTGAATATCTCAGAACATGCTGAATATGATTCGAGTAAATAGCAATAACTGATTCCTCACTTTGCTCGATGGCACTGATTTTTTTCAGTAATTCTTTTTTTTCAATCATGGTTAGCAAATTTTAGCGAGAATATACCACCAAAATCAGGAAGGATTTTTCTGTCTTTCAACTTACATAAAAAAATTATCATTTCTTTTTCCTTATTCCAAATCGCAATCCCCTTCAAATCAAAATTCAACACCATCTCCAGAGAAACTCATTTTGAACAAGCACTCCACCACAAGCCACCAAAAGAGATCATATCAAGGCTCTTATTCTTCAATGCCGAAGACATGGCATCATAACGGAGACAGACATAAACCTGAATACCTCGCCTTACCCTCGCCGGTCACAAAAAACTTCACAATTCAACAAGTTCTTTGCTGAAGCGTTGCAAGGGAATTGCACCATCCTGACCCATCACAACAGTATCCTCAATGCGCACTCCGAATTTTCCGGGAAGATAGATCCCGGGTTCAATGGTAAAAACCATGTTCTCCCGCAACTAGTACTTCCCTTTTGGACTGATTCGGGGCTCCTCATGCACATCAAGACCTACACCATGCCCCAGGCCGTGACCAAACTCTTCAGTATAACCATGATCGGCAATAAAACGACGGACTTCAGCATCAAGCTCCTGGGCCATCATACCGCACCGTGCCGAAAAAATTCCAAACTCCTGCGCTTCCTGCACAATCCGGTATACCTCTCGGGCTTCCGCTGAAACCGGACCAAGGGATACCGTGCGTGTCTGGTCAGAAGCATACCCTTTATAGACACATCCAATATCAATAACAATAAGCTCGCCTGATTTAAATCTCGCCATTGAAGGTGTGGCATGAGGCATCGCTGATCGCACTCCACCTGCGACAATAGGATCAAAAGAATCTTTTTCAGCTCCAAACTTTTTTTGCTGGTACGTAATCTCGGCTGCAATATCAAGCTCTGTTGTTGATGGCGAAATCATGGGGAGCACTTTTTCAAGAGCAAGTTCACTGATTTCCGCCGCACGGCGCATCTTCATCAGCTCAATCTCACTCTTCAGCATCCTGAACTCATCAAAAAAGGAGTCCACGGGGATCACCCGCTGTTTACCCAGAATCTGTTCAATAAGCCGGGTCGCTTCGTGCCAGGTGATACTATCCGACTGAATGGCAACGATTTCACCGAGGGGATAGCGCCCTGAAGCAAGTTCAGCGCCAAAGCCGTCAGTGGCAATAACTGTTTCAGCACCGCTCACCTCAGCGGCAGCCTGCTCCTGATATCTGAAATCGGTAAACAGCCAGCTTTTCTCCCGAGTAATAAGTAACCGCGCGCTTGACCCACTGAAGCCCGTCAACCACCTGATAACAGAAAGATCAGTAACAATGGCAGCATCTATAGCTCGGCCCATCATCTTCCTCAAAACCATCTGCAACGCCTCTTCCCTTCCCTGTATCAGTTGATTATCCATTGCAATCCAGTCGTCGAGTTGAGAAAATAAATGGCATGACCTACAAACTGCCCTGGCTCCATACAATCAATCGTCATTATTTATTTACCTTTACATCAATTGTTGATTATTACCTACATTTAAACAATTTGCCATTATTTGCCAACCGTATCCGTTTTATGCCACAAAAGAAATTACTTCAAAAGCTGCTTGCGGGGGAAAATTTTTCCCAGAAAGAGATGACGTTCTGCATGAGCAGCATTATGGATGGTCTTTTTTCCGAAATTGTCATTTCAGCAATACTTGCCCTCATGCAAAAAAAAGGAGCGACTCCCGCAGAGGCAGCAGGGGCATATTACAGCCTGATGGAAAAAGCTGATACGATCATCCTTGATGATAATGCCGTTGATACCTGTGGCACTGGCGGAGACCATGCCGGCACTTTTAATATTTCTACAACCGCTTCAATTATTGCCAACAGTGCCGGTGTCCTTATTGCCAAACATGGCAACCGCTCAGTAACGAGCAGTTGCGGAAGTGCCGACGTTCTTGAAGCACTCGGGTTCGCGATTGATCTGCCGCAGGAAGCCACAAGAGAGCTTTTTCAGCAAACAGGATTTGCGTTTCTGTTTGCTCCCCTGTACCACCCGTCCATGAAAAAAGTTGCCCAGATCCGCAGGGAGCTTGGCATCAGAACGATATTCAACATTCTTGGGCCTTTGATAAATCCTGCGAGGGCAAAACGGCAGCTTGTCGGGGTGTTCAACCGCGAACTGATGGATCTTTATACGGAGGTGCTCGTGCAAACAGGCACGCGCCACGCCATGATTGTTCATGCTATGACCGAAGAGGGTATCGCGCTTGATGAGCCAAGTCTCAACGGACCAACATATATCACTGAAATTTTCAATAGCCGAGTAACACAACATACCCTGTATCCCGAAGAGTTTGGACTGACCAGACATGCTTTATCGGAAATTCAGGGAAAAGGAAAAGATGAAAACGCTCTCATCATCCGCAGAATTCTTGACGGAAGCGCTCCGGAAGCACACATTGATGCCGCGCTCTACACCACAGCAATGGCGTGTTATGTGTCCGGAAAAGCAGACTGCGTCAGTGATGGATTTATTATGGCGCAAGATGCTTTGGAGAGCGGCCATTCAGAGAGAAAATTCAATCAAATCCTTAAAATAAACGCTGAGCTCTCGGCAAAGTACAGGCAGGGAATAAACTAAATCCTTATCTTTTTTGCTGAAAAACTTGTATACTGTGTCCTTTGTTTTTAAGCAGGAGCGAGAACTACCAAGCCATGGACGGACGCAAAACTCTTCATGCTGAAAAGCAGCAAAGCATCACTGACAAGCTTCGCATGTCAGGTGTGAGCGATTCCCGGCAGTTAACGATCCAGAGGGCTCTTGAAAATGTTAACCGGCCCGGGTTCAGAATCGAGCCTTCTGCTATTGTTCCGCTTATGAAACCGGTTACATGGTTTCCTCCCATGTGGGCATTTGCCTGCGGTGTCGTGTCAACTGGACAAAGCGTGGCTGATAACTGGTCTATTCTTTTGCGTGGCATTCTGCTGGCCGGGCCGCTCATGTGCGCCA
The DNA here is from genome assembly GCA_903838095.1 of uncultured Chlorobiaceae bacterium. Lineage (GTDB taxonomy): Bacteria > Bacteroidota > Chlorobiia > Chlorobiales > Chlorobiaceae > Chlorobium. The sequence continues at coordinate 11,806 of CAILXE010000234.1, read as the reverse complement.
TGTCGCAAACCATGAACGACTATTTCGACCGCGAGGTTGATGCTATCAATGAACCAGAGCGTCCAATTCCTGCCGGCAAGATATCAAAATCAGCAAGTTGGCTGATTACCTTCGGACTTATTGTGACCGGTTTTCTGGTGGCATTCTCCATTCACCCTTATGTTGTTGTTATAGCATTCGTCGGCGTTCTCATGTCGCACGCCTATTCCGGCCCTCCTATCAGGGCGAAAAGGAACGGCTGGTTCGGCAATCTTATTGTCGGGCTCGCATACGAAGGGGTGGCATGGCTGACAGGCAGTTTTGCCATAACCCAGGGCATTCCTTCAAGGGAGACCATTGCCCTGGCCATAATTTTTTCACTTGGGGCGCACGGGATCATGACTTTGAACGACTTCAAGTCAATTGTGGGCGACAATATCCGCAAGGTTGCCTCAATCCCTGTCCAGCTCGGTGAAAAAAAGGCTGCGATTCTGGCTGCCATCATTATGGACATCGCACAGCTTGCTGCCATATCCATTCTTGTGGCCAAAGGATCAATGACCACAACGGCAATTGCGCTTCTGCTGCTTGCTGCGCAACTACCCATGCAAAAAATTCTGATTGCTCAACCTAAAGAAAAAGCCATCTGGTACAACGCATTCGGGACATTGCTCTACGTTTTATCGATGATGGTCTGCGCAGTCGGCATTAGACCCTGAAACAAGGCGTTTCCAGTTTACAAAACTATTGTTATATTCCGGTTCGTTTTTTTAACACAATTGATTGCACCATGTCCAAAGTTTGTTTACTGACCGGCAAAAGACCTCTCTACGGCAATACGGTATCGCATGCGAATAACCACGTCCGTACCCGTTTTGAGCCAAATCTCCATACTAAAAGAGTCTGGATCGAAGAGGAAAAGCGGTTTGTAAAGGTGAAGCTCTCTGCCAAAGCCATGAAAATTATTGCCAAAACCGGTACCGCTGAACTCGCAAAACTTCTGAAGTAGCGTTTCAAAAAACGGTGATAAAAAAGTTTTCAATATTCTGCAAAGGCTCAACAATTCAACGTTGAGCTTTTTTTTGTGCCGATGGAAAAAAAAGTGATCATTTACACCGACGGCGCCTGCAGTGGCAATCCAGGACCTGGAGGCTGGGGGGCTTTGTTGATGTATGGCTCTTCGACCCGGGAAATTTCAGGATATTCGCCAGCCACTACAAATAACCGGATGGAGCTCAGCGCAGCAATAGAGGCGCTCGAAGCGCTGAAAGAGCCTTGCAGGGTTGACCTGTACAGCGACTCAAGCTACCTTGTCAACGCCATAAACAATGGATGGCTGAATCGCTGGACTGCCAATAACTGGCAGACCGCAGCAAAAAAAAGCGTTGAAAATATTGATCTGTGGAAAAAAATCCTGAAGTTGCTTACCTTGCATAACATCAAATTTCATAAGGTAAAGGGCCACAGCGACAACCCCTATAATAACCGCTGTGACACTTTGGCTCGCGATGCTATCAAAAGAAAATCATAACCAGTCAAGGTATGGAGAAGAATTCCGGAGCTGAGGCAACACCAGCAACACCTCAAAAGCGCTCTCTCAAAAAAGGAGCAGGACTTCTTCTGTCAATCAGCGCCATCAGCACGGTATGCTTTCTGCTGACCGTCCTTTGGGTCAACTGGTCAAAACCAAGGCTTCAGCCCGAACCATTAAGCCCACAACTGAAAACCGTCATTGACCGCATTCCGGGAAAGTCTGACGCCCTTATCTACATTGGTCTTAAAGATATTCGTGAGAGCAGACTCTGGAAGGAGATTATTCCTGATTCCCTTAAAACGGCGCCGCTTTTTCAGCCAAAAGGCCAGCTTGATGCAATTTTAAAGGCAACTCGCATCAATCCTGCGCTTGATATCGATACGTTGTTAATCAGCTTCAAACGTCACGGCTACAAAGAGCAAAACTTTCTTGGCATCGCCTCGGGAGATTTCAGGAACAAGCTTCCCGATTCCATTCTTAAACAGTACAGCACGGCATCCGAGAGCATTGGCGGCCATGAATGCTACACCATCGACAACTCGCTGTGGGCCTGTTCACTCGGACCAAGACGGATCGCTCTGACGAACAATAAAACGATGCTCAAAGAGTTCCTCGTTCCTTCCGGAAGCTTTTTCAAGAGAGACTCACTCTCTTCGGCCCTGATCGACAAGGCCGTCTACAAATCACACCTCTGGTTTGCTCTGCCTTCAGCAGCATGGACATCCGGAGCCCTGCAAAGTCTGACCTCAACCAACCAGGGAGTAAAGAGCATGGGGAACCTTAACCGCATCCAGAACCTTGCACTGTCGATAAAATTCGGGAACGGCATTGAGGGACAAAGCGAGTGGGTCTATAAAACCAATCAGGCGGCATATTTCGCATCAACCTTTCTCTGGGGAGCGGTCAAGCTTTCAGGACTTACCGGAACCAAAACAACCGAACAAACAAAAGCACTGCTCGACAAAATCCAGATTCAGCAGAACCTCAATTCGGTCATTATTCATACCAATCTTCCCATTGAACTTTTTCTGGCCGCAAAACAAAAAAAGTAATTTCGTTCATGTCTTGCGCATAAAACAGAGCGAGCCTTCCTTCCAGAGTACCTGTACTTGTCGACCGGCCAGCACTCTTTTGCCTGGTTGTGTGTTCAGTAAATCAACCAGCTTCTGAAGCGCCTGAGCATCAACAGGCGCATCCATATCTCTCAAAGCCCTTTTGAAAAGCTCTTTTTGTTCAAAAACCGTGAGCCGTTTCAAAGCCTGAACATCGAGCTTGCCGTCAGTAAGTAGCAGTCCGTGCTCCCTTTCAGATAGAGTTTCAAAATAGAGTTCAAGAAACTCCTCAAGCTCCCCGGCCTGTTCCGATAACCGTCTGAGCGACGGCAACAGTTTATGCGGAAAGCGCTCCTCAATCAGGGGAATAACACGGTTTCTGATAAAATTTCTGTCATAATCATCAGAAAGATTACTGACATCCACACGACTGTCAATTCTCTTTTCCGCCAGATATGCCGTAATTTCAGGCTTGTGCAACAACAGCAACGGACGGATGATTTTCCCGTGACGGGCACGAATACCTCTCAGGCCAGGAAGAGAGACGCCTCTGAAAAGATTGAAAAGAATGGTCTCTGCATTATCGTTGACATGATGACCAGTGGCAATTCTGGTATATCCCTCCTGTTCCATCACCCGTTCAAAAAAAGAGTATCGCAATATCCGGGCTGTTTCCTCGATGGATTTTTTCAACTCCCCGGCAAGATTCGCAGTTTCAAAGCGCTCAACAAAACAGTCCAGTCCAAGAGAGAGTGCCTGATCCCGCACAAATAATTCGTCAGCATCACTTTCAGCTCCACGAAGCTGAAAGTTGCAGTGAGCGACGGCAAGCTCACAACGAAGAAGTGGCTTTGCTGAAGTGAAAAGCGCCAAAAGGGCCATTGAATCCGGCCCACCGGAAACAGCAACAAGAACACGGTCACCATAACCGACTAAACGCCTTGCTTTTACCTGCTCAATAAACTTTTTTTCCAATACATGCATCAGAGCTACACGGTGTAAAAATGAAAAAGCAGAAAAAACAGCTTCTGTTTATGCGACGAAGAAGATAAATAACTATTATAAGGGTAATTTATCACAACATAAAGGCGCCTTAATTTATTATCATTCATCGCTTGCTCTCATCATGCCAGCAGCATAGTACTCAGGGCCTGAAGGATTTTCATCAAAACCCGGCTATGAGCTTTGAATCTCGCTGAAGCAATAAACAGAAGCGCCAATAACACAGGAAGTGTAAAATGAAGTTGACATCCTACGGCTCAAGCACCATGATAAAAGTTTCTCTTATCTGTCTGATGCTCAGTGCTGCTGCTCTTCTTTTTCCTTCTCCTGCCCAGATAGCGATCATGCTGACTGTTGCTGCCTTACTCCTTTTCGCCCTGTATTTTTTCAGAGATCCAGACCGAACAACCCCTGAGGAGCAAAAGATTATTGTGGCTCCGGCAGATGGCAAAATCATTCTTGTTCAACCTTATGGCCAGAGTGCTGGAGCAAACTCTTCAACGCTGATCAGCATCTTTATGTCACCCTTTAATGTTCATGTCAACCGTGTGCCACTCAGCGGAAAAGTGACTCATCTCCGCTACTGTCCCGGTCAATTCATGATGGCATTCGACAATAAGAGCATGGAGAACAACGAAAGAATGGAGATCGGTATTGACAACGGTACACTTGAAGTTCGCTTCAGCCAGATTTCCGGTTTTCTGGCCAGAAGAATTGTCTGCACTCTGCAAAACGGAACAATAGTAAAAATCGGCAAACGGTTTGGAATGATCAAATTCGGCTCACGAGTTGACGTGATTCTTCCTTCATCGGCAACTGTGGTCGTTCAGCCGGGCCAACGAACCCGTGCGGGCGAAACCATTCTCGCTCGATATTGACAGAAGGCCGCCCAAGTAAAAAGAGTTGTTTCAGGAAGGCATATTGCTTATATAATCAGCAGGAGATCATCACAATAAATAATCGGAGGAATACCAATGTTCGGATTAGGTGGACAGGAACTTATTCTTATTCTGCTGATCATTTTGCTGCTGTTCGGCGCGAAAAAGCTTCCAGAGCTTGCAAGAGGTTTGGGTAAAGGCATGAAAGAGTTTAAAAAGGCCCAGACTGAAATAGAAGAAGAGTTTACAAAGGCTGCCGATGAAGCGCCAAAAAAGGAACAATCATCATCTTCGGCCAAAGCGTAACGTGTGCAATCCCCGTCCATGCTTTGCAGTCTTTACATTAAAAATTTTGCGCTGATTCAGGAGTTGACGGTTAACTTCAACCCTGGTTTAACCATAATAACCGGAGAGACTGGCGCGGGTAAGTCTATTCTTGTCGGAGCGCTTAACCTTGTGCTTGGTGATCGGGCCAGCAGTGATCTGGTGCGCTCCGGCACAACAAAAGCGGTCATTGAGGCTGTCTTTAAAGATGTGCGTTCAGAAAAGATAGGAAGCCTGCTTGAAGCATCAAACATTGACGCAGGGCCTGAACTTATTCTCCGCAGAGAACTTTCATCAAGCGGTCAGTCACGTTGTTTCATCAATGACACTCCATGCACCGCCTCCCTGCTGAAGCAGGCCGGCGAAGCGTTGATCGACCTGCACGGCCAGCATGAACACCAGTTGCTGCTCCACGCAGACACACACGAATCCCTGCTGGACGATTTCGCCTTGACAGCAAGCGAAGCAAGCATCTACAAAAGCACTCGATCAGTGCTTCAGGGACTCCAGCAGCAACTTGCCGTTTTGAAAAAAGAGGCCGCGACTATCCGTGAAAAAAAAGAGATTATTGATTTTCAGTTAAAAGAGCTTAACGGTGCAGAGCTGAAAAGCGGAGAAAGTGAAACCATTGAAACCGAAATTTCTCTTCTTGAAAATGCCGAAACCCTTTTCACGCTCAGCAGCGTATTGAACGAACTCCTTTACGACAGCGAACATTCTGTCTACAGCTCAGTCACTTCAGCATTGCACACACTGGAAAAACTTGCCTCTATTGACAAGCGTTTCGACGTACACATTGAGGAGACACGGACAGCAAAAAGCATTGTCGATGAACTCGCACGCTTTTCAAGAAGCTATGCGTCCAACATCGATTTCAATCCCGCACGACTTGACTCCTTGCGTGAACGTCAACTCCTGATCCAGCGCTTGTGCAAAAAGTATGGTCGCACCTATAACGAACTGATCGACCTTGAAAAAGAGCTTCAAGAAAAAAGCGCGCTTGAAGAAAACCTTGAAGAGGAGATGAGCCGCATTATACAAGAGATCTCACGCCAAAAATCGGAACTCTCCCGTTATGCTGAAGTATTGAGCAACAAGCGTCAGGAAGCAGCTCTCCATCTCGAACAAGTCATCCAGAAACAATTGGCCGAACTTGGCATACCTCACTCCACGTTCATCGTCAGTATAACGCATGAGAAACATCAGGATGGTGAAATTAGCATAGGCGATAAAGTATTTACTGCGTTTCCATCGGGTTACGACAGAATTGAGTTCCTGATCTCAACCAACCCCGGTGAAAAACCAAGACCGCTCATCAAGGTTGCATCAGGGGGAGAAATTTCGAGAGTCATGCTGGCCATGAAAAGCGCTCTGGCTGAATCAGCCAGACTACCGATTCTTATCTTTGACGAAATCGATACCGGTATCAGTGGCAGGATCGCTGAGTCCGTCGGTATAAGCCTGAGAAAACTCTCTCGCCTGCACCAGATCATCGCCATTACCCACCTGCCACAAATAGCCGCCATGGGCGACTTGCACCTTTGCGTCAAAAAATCCGTCAAGCTCGACAGAACTGTCACAGAAGTCGCCCCACTTGATGATGAAAGCCGCCTTCATGCCATTGCCAGTCTGATCAGCGGTCAGCAGATTTCAGCCTCTTCGCTTACTCTGGCGGGGGAGCTGGTGAACGCAGCAAAGTCGATAGAGAGACAAGGCTGAGTTCGCATGATCCGGTCAACCGAACGCATTGTAATGGTTACCTGCCCTTCCGCTCAATGCGTTCATCTCTCGATGTCGCTTTGCGAATCAGTTAAGCAATTGTGTTAAAAAAATCTCACAGCCCTAACACGAGCAGTGTTGGTCTTGTTACCATCGAGTTGCTCTCCGGTGCTAAAATCCTGGGCCCATGCCTGACTCAGTCCACTCTCCGAAGAACTCCAGTAATAAGTATTCTCTAAACCACCAATAAGAGTGCGATTGATGTAGAGTTGCTTCAACTGCTCCTTGTTTGGTAACAACCAGTCGCAATAACCTGCTTCAAAAGCATTGACAGCATTTTTTGCGCTGTACCAGGTAAAATACCCCATATCTTTTCCGGAAGATCGATCAATCATATCTGCTTTCGCTGCAATAAGGCCATGCTGACCGGTCGCATCAACATACAAGACAACCCCGCCGCCGTAGCTGTCACCAATCTTGAGAACCGCCGCAGAAGAGAGCGCAGATGTGGCAAACATACTCAGGCCAGTAAGCAGAAAAATAATCCATAGCCGGGCAACATGTGTTTTTGAAAGACATTTCATAATGTTTATCCGTTAAGTATTAATGTTGATTTTTTGGAAATGAACAACGATGAAGAAGCGCAAACGTACAATACAGGCAAAAAAGTGAGAGCACAAAAGATAAAATATTTTTTTAATCCACGAGTGCCATTTTTTGAGCCTCAAACTGCACGAACAAAGGTTTTCGCTTGCAGATTAAAACGCCCGTACAGCTCTTACTCGATTACTGTTTATCTTAAAGTTGCGGCCCTGAACGCCTGTGCCGAAACTCTGTACCCACACGTTCCCGGCACTATCCTCTGACGAGCTCCAGTAGTAGGTGTAAGAAAACGGAAACTGTTCAAGAGCACTTTTGTGGCGATAGAGCAGATTCAACTGCTCCTTGTTTGGCATAAACCAGTCTTGATAATCGCAGCTTACATAATTGCGGCAAGCCGCTTGAGCATCGATCCAGGTAAAAAAACCTTTGGGACAACCTGAAGAGCGACCCTCCATATCCGATCTTGAGGCAATAAGACCATGCTTTTTCGAAGCATCAACATAAAACACAACGCCACCCCCACTCTCCTCACCGATGGTGACCGCAGAGGAGAGTGCGGGAAGGACAATCAAAGCCAGACCTGTAAGCAACAACGGTGCCAATAGGCTTAACCATGACGCTTTTGCATGAAGTTTCATGATGTTGGTCATGGAAAAAAGGACTCATTGGTTTGGCTTGCAAAATTTCCAGAATTAAAAGTACAAAAATTTCCATTATCACTTTTACCAACCGGAAAAACTTCCTCTTTAGACACGGGGGACAAGTATTTAGCCAGCCCAAAGATCAAAGAAGCTCTGAAGCAAAGCGAAGTGCAGTGAAGAGCTGCACATAATAGAGAGTTTTCCGGAGATATCCCAAACACCTTGCTTCTCTTTTCAACACTCGTCAACGCGAGTGAAAACCCAGCCAACGCATACCATATTCGAGGTATATTTATAGTATTTTTTGGGGGGAATTCAATATTTTACGCTTCATAAAAAGCGCTGATGCTCTCTGGGGACTAAAACCTCAAGCAAACAGGTTATGATTTCAATGTTTTTGCAACGTGGGTTTTCGAATGTCAGATCATCTTATATTGTCTTTTTAACACTTTTGTAACATCTTTTTCTTTCAAAGATCCAATATTATTACTATGCTCTTTCAGCAAAAACAGGCAGTTAAATTTTCAGAGTACATTTGATCTGACTGTGACTCTTGCAATACATGATAGATGAAATGTAAAACGGAACCGGGTGTCGTGTCATTCACAAGAACTGCGCCACACTGCACGTCAAAACAAACAATATACATTTGACCCAATAATGATAAACGAGTTAACAACTCCCTCTACAATAGTCACGTTTAAACTTAATTCAGACGGAATAGGAAAATCACAAACAATATTCAGGGAGGGGTCTCCGCACATGATTAAGGTTGACGCTTCGTCAGAAGCTGGCGGCAAAGGAACAGCTCCCAGTCCAATTTCCTATGTATTAAGTGCGCTGATATCAAGCTTACAAGTAACCGCGCAGATTGTTGCAAAAGATTTTGGCGCAGAACTTCGAGGTCTGGAATTTGATATTGAAGCCAGTCTTGATACTGCCGTGTTTATCGGAGGCGCTCAAGAGGGAAATCCTAACATCCAGGATGTCATTATTAAAGCAATCGTTGAGACAAATATGTCAGATGATCTCTTTGAAAAGCTTCACTCGGAAACAACACGAAGATCTCCTATTTACCAACTCTTTTTCCGAAGCGGTACCAATATCACTGCTCAATGGATACGTCGGTCTCTGTAACTGACATCAAAAGCTTCTTCAAGTCATCTGGAGAATGTGCTGCATCATGTTTTTGGCACATGCAGTGCTTCTCCTGAGATTACGGCCTGAAGTGACGGCACAAAACACATCAGCGACAGCTCAAGCAAGTTCGTAAGGAAACAGGGTTTCTTTATAGCGTTCAAATGATTCAGGCACTGAAAAGCTTCGTGTACTCCTGATGGGTCTGCTGATCTACCGCCTTAACTGTGATGTTTGAGGGAATTCTGTTATAGCGAGTTCTGAAATTTCTGAGACTGGCCACTGACGAAACGTATATCTCATCAATAAAATCGAGGTCTACAGCTCCGGACTGCTCAAGAGTATGATGGTCAGTCTCTTCGCTCTGGCTGCATGGATAATACACCTTGATATATTCATCAGGAGCATAGTTCACCGAATCCTCTCCAAGAATCAGCACCTTTTTCTTTTTTGAGTACCAGTTATCACTGATAAACTGGTTGATATTCTCACCGAGAATAAGCAATGCCGGTGAAGAAACCCCCTTGTCACTCTTTCTTAATTCACCAAGCGTGCCGGTAATAATTTTCTGATTATAGCGTGTTGCATTCTGAACAAGAGCAACCATAGTCTTCTCATCCCTCCCTTTTTTGGCGACAGCATCAAGCACATCATGAACGGCTGATGCAACCATGTAATAGACAAGGGTATCGGCATCAGGCACCTGGATTTTGTTGACTGGATGACCAGTACAAAAGGCGACCGACGAGGAGATTTTTCGCATGGTCAAAGGGATTTCAGTATAGGCACTCGCGCCATGGGCCGCTGTAATGCCTGGTATAATTTCATACCTGATACCATGTTGCCGCAACGCTTCAATCTCTTCTCCTCCTCGGCCAAAAATAAAGGGATCTCCACCTTTCAGCCTTGCAACTTTTTTCCCCTGCAGGGCGTGACGAATGATCTCTTCATTGATCGCCTCCTGCTCATAATGATGATGGTCTTTTCTTTTGCCGGTGTAAATTTTCCGGGCATCAAACCGGTCAACAAGCTCGCTGCTCACCAGATCATCATAAAGAATCACATCGGCTTCGAGAAGCACCCGTTCCGCCTTTATGGTCAGTAATTCCGGATCACCGGGGCCGGCACCGATGATAGAGACAAATCCTTTTTTCTCCGGTTCAGAACGCCGTGTAAAGAAATAACCTCGCTGCACAAGTGCTTTCAGTTTGTTTCGCCATTCCACTGACTTTTTGACATTTTCACCGTTTGATGACACAGCAAGAGTCATCTTATCCAGCTTGATGACGGCCGGTGAAATAAAGTCAGACAGCTCACGGTTATCAACCACATTGACCATAATACCATATTCGGCCGCATCATTTTTTATGCGCCGATTCACCTCGATATTATTGGTACAGGCGTATACCAGAAAAAATCCCTCAAGATCCGACGTTTCATACTCTTTAATGATCTCGGTAAAACCCATCTGATGTAATTCATCCTGAATCTCAGGCGATACAATGGAGATATTACGGGTGTACTGCGCAACCGTTTTGATTTTGTGAAGCGCAATCTTGCCCCCCCCGATAAAGAGAATTTTTTTGTTATCTATTCTGACATTCAGAGGCAGAAAGCTCTTCATGATGCAATCGTTGTATAATCTCTTGACGCTTTAAAAAGCGAGAAAAATTTATCTAAAAAAAACTGGCCCCCTGCACATCCTGAAAAGCAGGGAGCCCTTTTGTAGAAGGTAACACAGAAAAACAGGAAAAAATATACTGGACAAGTCAAGGCTCATTTTCCATCTTGACCGCAACAACCACCTTGAGCAAGACCGTCAGCAGAAGAATCCCGATACTCCAGATTCCAAGCGTAACAAAAATTTCAGTTGCTGTCGGAACGTACTCCACAATCTCCTGAAGTGGCGAAGGAACAAATCCTCCCACAATCAAGCCGACGCCCTTGTCAATCCAGATAGAGAGCACAAGCGCTGAACAGGCCGCAACAAGCCACTTCGTGGAGTTTCTCAAGTCAGGAACAAGAAGAACCCCAAGTGAAGCCAAGCCTGCAATCAGGGAAAACCACATAAAGGGCACAAGCTGGTAGTGGCCTTCAAGACCAAAATAGAGATATTGAAGAGTCTCGCGGTGCACCGGCACATTACTGTAAAAGGCGGTAAAGAACTCGGTCCCGAGCAGAAAAAAGTTGGCGACTCCAGCATAGGTGGCCAGCACTGCAAGTTTTTGCCTTGCCTCTTTACCGGTATCAAACCCTGTTGTTCGTTTCAGGACAAGGGTCACAAGAATAAGCAGGGCGGTTCCTGCGGCAAACGCCGAGGCGAGAAAACGGGGAGCAAGAACTGCCGTCAGCCAGAGGTGGCGGCCCGGCATACCCGCATAGAGAAAAGCCGTCACGGTATGAACACTGAACGCCCACGGAATAGAGAGATAGACAAGAGGCTTGACCCACGCTGGTGGTTGAACTCCCTTCCTCTCAGCCCCAAGCATCGCCCAACTGCTGATCAGGTTCATGACAAGATAACCGGAGAGCACCACAAGGTCCCAGAACACCATAGCATGGGGACTGGGGTACAACATGATATTCAGGAGGCGATCCGGCCTGCCCATATCAGCCATAATAAAAAGCATACTCATCATGGTGGCCGAAACCGCCATGAACTCGCCGATAATCACTGTCTTTGCAAATTCCTTCTGATGATGCAGATAGTAAGGCAGCACCACCATAACAGCCGATGCCGCGACACCGACAAGAAAGGTGAATTGCGCAATATAGAGCCCCCAACTGATATCCCGTCCCATTCCTGTGACCGTAAGCCCGAACCACCTCTGCTGGTTATAGGCAGAGAGACCAAGAACAATAACAGAGAAAAGGAAGATTATCCAGATCCAGTAACTGCGGTTTCCTTTCAGAGCTTTCTCAATCATGGGAAATCGT
>CAILXE010000233.1 GCA_903838095.1 uncultured Chlorobiaceae bacterium | reverse complement strand
GCAGAGATCTTTACAATTTTTTACAAACAAGGGGCAGTTATCCAGTTATACTGGGATCGTCAGGCACAGCGACTGTCAGGGAAAGTGGAACAGGGGGGAATGGCACTAGTTTAAGGTCGCCAGTGCACAGAAAAACTTCAATTTAATGAAATTATTGGTATTAAATAGTTAGCGAATATGCTATAGTGTCTCATGCGAAATAAGACATACAAAACGCCATTGTTGCCCGGTTTTCATCTACAAAGTCTGCGTCGAAAGCCCCTTTCTGAGAAACAGAAATTCATTGATAAAATTGCTCTTTTGCAAAAGAAGTCTTTCAAGCAAATTGGCGAGGTCTTTGAAAAATTCATCCCCCGCGAGCTTCTCAAGCCAGAGTCGTCAGGACCCATGAGCCGCAGAAGGCTTTTTTCCAAGGAGAACACTTTCTGGGCCTTCTTCAGTCAGGTGCTGGATGCCGACGGAGGCTGTATGGAAGTGATCCGTAAGCTTCAGGCCTATGCCTCCGTCAAGGGGATTAAGGTCCCTTCATCGTCGACCGCTTCGTATTGCACCGCTCGCAAGAAGCTGGATGAAAAGATGCTTTCCGACATTCTTGCCCATACAGCCAAACGGCTTGAGCTGATGCCGGAAACCGGCATGCTCAACAATCGGCGAGTTGTAGTTGTCGATGGGACCGGCGTCAGCATGCCGGATACTCCGCAGAATCAAGGAGTTTGGCCACAGATATCATCCCAGAAGCCGGGATGCGGATTTCCTACGGCCCGAATCTGTGCCTGTTTTTCGTTGGAAAGCGGCGCCTTGCTCAGTTACGCCATCGGCAATAAAAAGAGCAACGAACTGCCCCTGTTTCGCCAACAACGGGATACCTTCAAGGACGGAGACATCTTCCTCGGAGACAAAGGGTTTTGTAACTATTTCGACATTGCAGACCTGGAAACGCGGGGTGTTGACAGTGTCGTAACCCTTGCCCGGAGAGCACCGGGCACCGCAACAAACTGCCTCAAAATACTTGGACCTGATGACCTGTTAATTACATGGCAACGGCCGGTCTATACAGCCAAGATGGCGTATTCAAAGGACGAATGGGAAAAACTTCCGCAAGAACTGGTCTTGAGACAGGTCAAGGTTAAGGTAACTATTCCAGGATTCAGAACTACAGGATTTCACATAATCACCACCCTGCTTGATCCCGTAAAATATCCGAAGGCGGAACTGGCCGAGCTTTACTTCAAACGGTGGGATGTTGAGCTTTTTTTCCGCGACATCAAGATAACAATGGGCATGGACATCCTTCGGTGCCAAACCCCGGAAATGATCCGAAAAGAAATCCTAATGCATTTCATTGCATACAACTGCGTCCGACGCCTTATGTATGAGGCCGCAGAAGAAGCGAACATTGAAGTTCGCGTTGTGAGCTTCAAAGGGAGCGTGCAAGCACTTCGTAGCTGGGAACCCTATTTGAACCAGGCAAATGTCAGCCAGGCAGAGCGTTTCAGACTGGTCAGCGACTTGTATGATGCGATGACCAACACACCGATAAGGCAACGACCAGGGCGGAGCGAACCACGCTGCATTAAACGACGACCCAAAAATTATCAGCTCTTGACTTCACCTCGGCATGAAATGAAAGAGGTCCCACACCGGAGCTAATGCTATGCAAAGACCCCTTAAACTAGCGCCATTCTCTACAGTAATGGTCGGGAGACCGCAGATATGACGGAGACGTTCGACAACCACGTCCCGGGCGAGATTGTACCCTGATGCCGAAGACAACACCCAGGCAAGTTCGAGCAGAACCGTTTTGAGGAGCAGGCAGGGATTGTTTTTGAGAAACTCCGTGGCGGCTGTCGCCTGACGGCGGTCATCCTTGACGGCATACCGTACCAGAATATTGGTATCGACAACGATCATGTGGCTCTGCCCGCCTCGGCGGCAACGGCGCGATCCATATCGGCGAGAGAGAGACACTTTCCCGCATAAACGGATGGCGTATCAGGAGACTCAAAGGATGTTGCGACAAACGGTTCAGCCGCCCTGATCACCACCTCGTCGCCACGATCGATAACAACCAACCGAGTGCCGGCCTGCCAGTGGTGCCGGTCACGGATTGCCTTGGGGAGCACAAACTGCCCCTTGCTGGAAAGAGCAACAAATTCCATGGCGCCTCAATGAAGAAAACACGATAAGTATAAAACGTTTTCAATAACGAAAAGTCAGGACAATGGCCCCAAACCGGTATCCGCGTGAACCGTTTTGGATTTGCCTCAATGCACTTCCCAGAAACCGCCTCGCGCTGCGCCAATTCTTCTGATTCTGTTTTCGTGCTTGAGTTCCTGAATCAATCGCTTGACGGTTGATCCACTCACCTTCAGTCGTTCCGCGAGTTCCGGATAACTAATTTCAG
>CAILXE010000232.1 GCA_903838095.1 uncultured Chlorobiaceae bacterium | reverse complement strand
CTTCAGCGCAACAGCCCTTACAAGCGACGTGCCTCAATTGGTGATAAAGTTGCCAGAATAACTGATTAAAATCAAACCTTAAATAAGGGTTATGGCCATTGGTTTGAATGCTGCCGCTGCTTGGATTAAGCGTGCCGCATATAAGTTGCAACAGGGTGGATTTACCACAACCATTACGTCCAATAATGCCGACAGTTTCGCCTTTTTTCACTTCAAACGAAACATCCTTAAGCGCCCAGAACTCTCGGAAGTATTGCTGCGGCATCTGCCGGGCAAGCCGCTGCAGGCGAGGCACCAAAAATTGTTTGAGCCGGTCACGCGGGGCATCATATATCTGGTAACATTTGCCCAGATTGGTTACTTGTATTGCTGTGTTGCGGTCTGCTCGGGGAGCAGACCCTACATTGTCTGTGTCTGTCATAGATTAATACTTTTGCAAAACTCCTGTAGAGACCTTTGCATAATTCAGAAGTTAAATTTTGCATCTATATTGATGCTTGCTTTTTCAGATTTTTACTGGTTTCCGCGTTTTGATGCCAACAAATTGCTCTTTGACAACCTTTGTTTCTCCCCAAACAGCCCCGTCAAGAGGGGTCGGGGGGATGTTTCCCCTACATTGCAACAATCATCTCCCGCTTTCTGAGATTAAGGACAACACGTTTAATGTTAAAGGCCATGGCGCCACTGAGATGATCCCAATTCTCCTTGACAATGGTCGTGAATCTTGCTTTCCCTGCTCCATGATACTTATGAGTAATCCCAAAATACTGCTCAATCTTGTACCTGACCTTAGAGATAGATTTGTTTCTTTTGATTTCAAAGTCCGTTAGTGTGGCATTAATCTGATTCTTCCTCATGATCCCATCACCAATGCCATTCATGCTCAAAAAATCACGGTTGGGTTCACCACAGTATCCTTTGTCAGCATACACCTTTGAAGGAAGCTTTCTTCCATGAATGCTCTTCGCAACTGTATAAGAAAAATATTTCGTATCATGCACCGATGCCTTCGACACACAGGTAGACAAAACCAGGCCGCTTTCCACATCGACGGACGCATGTTCCTTCATCCCGAAAACAGGCTTGTTGTTCTTTACCGTCCAGTCCGAATCCAGATCTCTCTGAAAGCGCATCGCTTTCTGCGTCTTCTTTCTTATTTGCAACCGGTTCTTCCGTTTCTCCCGAAGCTCTCTGAGATTCCTGACACTGACGGGACGGCTGACCGACTTTACTACACGAGCATCGACAGCCATACCGGACTCAATGGAAAAACCAATGGTCCCAAACTGCTGCAAGAGTTCGTGATGGATCATCTCGAGGGTTTCTTTACCGATCCGCTCCCTGAACCTGCACACAATAGAATGATCAGGGGAGGGGTCACCAAAAGGTAATCCGATGAAGGTCTTGAAGGAAAAACGGTCGTTGATCTGGCTCTCCAAATCAGGATCAGATTTGATTCCAAACCACTTCTGTATGAGGATCGCTTTAAGCAGCATCAATGGTGGATATGCCTTATTACCAAACTCCGATTGTCCTACAGGATAGTTCTCCTGGACAATCTTCTCTATGGACTCCCAATTGATGACGGCGTCGATTTCGGAGAGGACTTGTTGGTTTCTTGAATGGGTAATTGCTCTTTGTATTTCCATATCCAAAAAGGTGGGGCTCTTATCGTATTTCTTGAATGCCATGGGGGTCTCCTTCAATGTTGAATTTGACCGAAAATTATCATAAAAATCGTAATATGTCAAGTAATATTAATATGTTAAATAACATTTTATCTATTTCTCCACTCATATTTTAACAGGAGTTGTGCAAAGGTTTCCTGTATTCTTTATGCCTGACTTGTTGTCTGGTTGCGGTTTGATCGGTGATCAGACCGCAACATTTTCACCGGCTCCCGCGACAGATTTAAATACTCTCCAGAAACTGAAAGTATTGATCTCTTGTCATCCCGATGACCTTCATATTGTTTTTGATGATAAAGACCGGGACTTCTTGATATTTGGGAATGACGACGGGCCGCATTGCGCCTGGATATGCATAGACAACATGATCGCCTTGAGTCCGAACATACCGGCAACCGGCGGCTTCGAAAATCTTGATCTG
>CAILXE010000231.1 GCA_903838095.1 uncultured Chlorobiaceae bacterium | reverse complement strand
TTAAAAAGATAGTAGCAGATCTTTCTGTGGACAATATGATCCTCAAAGAGTTTAAAAAAAAAGTAGAATCGGTCTAGAAAGGATGAGATTTATTGTTTCTGAAATGGTTTCCGAACTTAAGAAGCCTGAAAGGAGAGTCTGCAGGGCACTCGGTGTGGCAAGGTCAAGTTTAAGATACAAAAGCACTGCAAAAGACGATAGTTTTCTCGAAGCAAGGATACAGTTTTGGGCTGAGGAACAAACCAGGATTGGCTACAGGCAAATAACCGGGATACTCAGGGATTACGATGAAATTCTCGTGAATCACAAGAAAGTTGAACGGCTTTGGGGTTCAATGGGTTTAAAGCTCCGCAGAAAAAAGAAGAAATACAGGAGAATACTCGGGGAGGTCATTCGGATAAGCCCGGAAAGAAGAAATCAGGTCTGGAGTTATGACATGGTCAGTTGGAAATTGCTTCGTGGCGGGAATATCAGAATACTGAATGTGATTGACGAGTATACGAGAGAGTGCCTGGGTGTCTTGGTTAAGAGGAACATAAAAGCCTCTGATGTTGAAGGTTTGCTCGCAAGGCTGTTCATTGAAAAAGGTAGGCCAGAATATCTGAGATCTGACAATGGGGCAGAATTTACAGCAAAGGATTTGATGAAATGGCTCGGCAATCTAGAGGTTAAGCCAATATTCATAGAACCCGGAAGCCCGTGGCAGAATGGATATTGCGAGTCTTTCAACGGTAAGATGCGTTATGAATGCCTGGATATCAATGTATGCGGTACAGTACTTGAGGCTGAATACGTAGTAAAAGACTGGGTTAATTTCTATAACACGATCAGGCCGCACAGTTCTTTGGGTTATAGACCACCGGCGCCGGAGGCCGTAATGCCAAGGATATTTAGCAGAGGAGATTTATGTTTCAGTCTCAACTAGAAACTGGTACAACATCTGGGGGCAGGTCATCTCGGCTCAAAATATCCGCGACTTTCAACTTACAACACCTGTCTTTATTTCAGAAACAAAAACAGAATCATCTGTACTATTGCCGCATTCAGCTTCAAAGCAATACATCACTGAGATTGAAATATTTCAAAACACTCTCGCAGGCATCCCCGCTATTGCAGATAAAAATAAACTGATTCTTGCATTCAATTTTGAACACATCAGGGACGCTGGCCAGTGTTTTCAAAACGCTTTTCTACTAGAAATGATTGCCCTCTCATCGTCTGGTATAGGCACTCTCATTCTTACAGGAAAGGACAACAATTCCGCAATCTTTTTTTTCCTTATTGCTTTAGGTTTCGAGATAGGTTCCTGGGTTGAGTTCAGCACTGGATCTGCAAAATTGCGCGTTGTACAACTCACATTCTAAAGAGGGATTTAATGGCCAATTCCAAGAATTGCCATAAATGTTTTGCTGTAATACCCGACGACTCAAGCATTTGCCCGGTGTGTAAAGTTGAGTTTTCGGGAGAGACTACTTTAATTGTGTGTAGCGATTGTAAGCATAAATTATCAAAAGCTGCCAAAGCCTGCCCTCATTGTGGGAAACCCAACGGAACAGCAATAAGGGAAAAGCGCGAAGATCTTCAAGGCTTCGGTTGTTTGATGATATTGGCCGGTGCTATTATTTGGGTTTTTCTGTCCCAGCTGTTTGGCATGATCGCGGTAATAGTTGGAGCAGTTATTTGGCTACTTGGATTGCTTGAAATATTTTGAATAAAAATGAGCAGTAAAGTGAGTGGTGTTGAGTGCCAATCTGGGCTTTTTTGAGCAATTCCAAGCAAACCAAAACAAGAGTAATAATCCTTTCAGCGTTTCGCTTTCCTTGTTTTTCCTGCGGTTTTCT
>CAILXE010000230.1 GCA_903838095.1 uncultured Chlorobiaceae bacterium | reverse complement strand
CATCCTTCGTTGTCCCTGATTACAGGGATGGGGGTTAGTGAAAAAATACAAAGACCCCCAAAAAGACCCCCAAAAATTACCATTCAACAAAAAGTTAATTTTTTGACATGCTCGAAATATCCTTAAATCCATCTTCATCATTTTTCAGGTAAATCGTCGATTCACAGCCAGTAGGAAAAAAAATGGATCCCTCGCAAGAAAGGAGCAGTCACGATCCCGTTTTCTTTTTATGGGCTTTCCCCTCTTCCCCATGGCGTCCCAGTCTGTCACGTTGCGTTGCAACTTGAGCCTTACAGTCAGTAAGGTTAACCGAGAAGTCATATGAAATAGTAAGACCTTAGATGTGGCAATATTAACGTCCGCGATCACCTGCCCGAATACCGCGCCACTTTCGCCTTGAATGCTGATGAATGTTTTCCTCTCGTTCCTTTTGCCATTTTCTGCTCCATAATTTAGCCTTTAGAGGACATTATTTGTAGCAGATTTTCCACTTAACGGCTTGTTCAAATTTCTGGGACCACTTCTTCTTCCAGACCATAGGCAATTACCAGACCGTTTTCTTTTCGAGGGAGGCGGTTTTTTTTTATTTTCTTCTTGACGGAAGCACCCTCCATAACAGAGAATAAAAGTGACTTCACCGCTTTCGCTATGTCAGGGTTAGGCTGCTCAGGGTTAGAACTTAGATTGCATTAAAACCATGAGCTTTAAAGAACACAGCCCCGGCCATTATCTCATAGGCTGCCGCCCTGACTGATACAAGGGCTAGCGACAACGGCTTGAGTTCAGGGGGACAAAGGATGAAGCCCTTGCATGAGAGAAATTTATCCGGCGGCGTGGTTGAGAAGATGAAGAGATGTGAAGGGGGAGGGTATGGAACTACTAAGGGAATTTCTTAAAATGTTCTCGCCGCCAATCACACAGACGAGGGCTATGTTCTGCACGGTAAAGGATGTTTCGGCCATTGCAGGATCAGCACAGCGCATCGTCGGAATAGTGAATGAGTCATTAAAGATTGCCAATGAGTCAACTAATTCAGAAACAAAGTTGTCGCACCTTGGCATAGCAAGACAAAAGTTTTCAGAGGTCAAGAAACTTGCTTCAGATTGTCCATTTCTTACCATTACTTCTCTGGTTGATGTGGAGCGGGATATCACGCGATTGGCATCAGAGCTTGAGTTGGCAGGCTATCAATCTGTTGCTGATGATAATGCCACTGGCGAGAACTTAGAGAAGGCAGGGCAAATTGACGAGGCTATTTTTCAGTACGAGCGACTTCTCAAGCAAAAGGTTGATACACCATTCACCTATAGGCGACTTGCAATCCTCTACAGGGAAAGGCAACAACCGCATGATGAGGTGCGCGTAATTCTAGCTGCACTCAAGAATGTTTCTAAGTCAAACGCCGCGCATTACTCGTGGTTTCAAGAAAGAATGTCGAAAGGTGGATGGTGCTGATGGGGGGAACAAGAAGTTCCCATAATTCGCTGAACCACTTGACCGCTTCTTTCTTTCGAGGAAAGCGTTTTTTTATTTCCCTAGTTGGAGTTTTCTACGTGTCAAAAAGAGGTCTATTTTTCGATGACTGACCCTATATTGACCCTATGGAGCCAAAAAACATCCAACTCATATGGCACTAAGTGCACGATTCAAATCCCCGGTCCTCGGGTTAGAATGACGTCGACTATTTTCTCCTCAAAATCCATCGACACTGCGAGCTGCTTAGTCCGAGACTTTCAACTTAAATACGAATGAACTTAAAGGTCACCGGGTCTCGATGTTATTCCTGCACATGATCTCTTTTACCTCAATGACCGGAACTTCCTACCGATGGGAAATACCGGCAGCGAGTGCCGCCTCTACACATCGGTTTCCTGAAAGACATCGACAAAATGCTGGGCCGGTCCTGCGCTTGATGAGGCAATCACGGGAATAGAGACCGCCTCGCGCATTTGCCTGATCAGTTCATGATCAAAACCGCTGTTGGTGCCATCCCTGTCAATACAGTTGAGGAGGATCTCGCCTGCCCCCAGCAACTCGCACGTGCTGGCCAATTGTACCGCATCAATGTCGCGTCCTTCCCTCCCGCCTTTGACGGTACACTGATACCAGCAATACCAGTGCCCACAACTACAAATTTCGTTACCCAGACACTAAAGATCCTCTTATGGATTTTTAATCAAACAGGATTTCAGCAGAGAAAGATGTCTCTTGTCAAGATTCAAACTCGAGTAATACAGGGTGACTTAACCTTCTTCCTGATGCCCATTCGTGTCACCAGTCATGACTCCTGTCTTTGTGATATTATGAAATGTAGGCCATTTATGTCATTTCATAAATCTACAAGTAGATCTCGTAATCCTGCTGTCATAGTATGGCTATCCACCTGTTGATCAGGATGAACTTTACAAATAAATCTTCGAGCAGATTGAGAATTTTAAGAAATTATTACTTTTGCAAGTTCCTAAGAGGCTTGCGTTTATGTGTTACTGTCGGAAGCACCATTCGTACATATCGCTTACTTCTTTGTCGAATAGATTGAATTCATCCAACTGCTTAATGAAATCAGTGGTTTGCTGGTATTCAAAAAACAGATTCCTGATGACTTTCTGACTCTTTTGCTCTATCTGCAGAGTCTGAAAACCGGTAATGTAATCATCGGCTCGAACAAGCTGGGCAAACATCTCAATTCTCTGTCCATCTTTGGTGAGAATCTCGATCTGGTATTCAGCGGTGTGAACCTCATCTGAGAAGGTCTCGACAGCGAACCCTACTTGGCTGATATCGATTGTGCGGGTCCTTATCGTCGAATTGCTACTGTTTGACACAATAGCCTCCCCACTCAAGGGTACACGAAAGTATATTCTCTTATGCTCCATATCAACACCTGTTTATAGTTTATGTAATTAAACTCAGATCTTATTCTTCGCTACTACCATCATCAAGCATCCTTATCTTCCGTAGATGAAGGGTAATGATGCCATAGTTGTATTTTCCTTCACTGATATTTGTGTGAGTTTAAAATGATGGTTATTTAAAGGTACTAACAGAATTTCTATCAAGCCTTTTTTATGGGTTGTTTATCAGCTTTTTGTTTGTCTTGTTGTTTATGTTTTTCGTTAGTCTGTTTCTGGCTCTTTTCCTTGTCTTTCTTACCGCCTTTGTCGCCCATTACAATTCTCCTTTTCTGTTATTGAAACATCTTTAACGTCGTGGATTTCTGCTGGAGCAAAGTAGTTATTTAATGATATCAGTATAAATTTGAGATTGCAAAGTAGATTGTGGAACTGGGCAATCACAAAGGGTACACGTTAAGACCATACGGTGATTAATGGAGTCTATATGGGCATTGAAGATTAGTTGTTAGAAGTGGCCCCGGAAATTTGCACAAGCCGTTAAGTGGAAAATCTGCTACAAATAATACCCATTAATGGGCTAAATCATGGAGCATGAAAATGGTAAAAGGAACGAGACGGCAACATTCATCAGCATTCAAGGCAAAAGTGGCGTTGGCTGCGATGGCCTGAGACAAGACACTGGCCGAATTGGCGCAGCAGTTTGAAGGAGCACCCCAACCGGTCTGATCGACTTCTAATGTCACACTAAAATAAATTCATCCGTATGACTTCTCGATAATGCCATTGGCAATCTTAACCATTATAGGAAAACCGCAACTTAATATGTTTCCTGATCATCATGCCCGCCGCCCTCAACTATCAAGCCCAATTTATGGTATCATGAAGTATCGGCGATTCAAATCATTTTCCAATTTTAATGTAGGTGCATCATGAGAAAATCTAGAAGGTGCTCGGCCAGCATCGACTGATTACCGGCAAAAACTGTATTACCCCCGTTTTTGCGAAACAGATTTTTCAGCCGAGGCCAACGACAATCTGAGCTTCTGCACCAAAGATGTCAGGGCAACATCAGCCAAGCCTTCCTGCTCACGACAAAGTCGCCAATAATTCTGCCAGCGCATCCCCTTGGGCTTCTGGCCTGAACCATT